>JACRPW010000086.1 GCA_016223005.1 Deltaproteobacteria bacterium
ATACAGGCTCACCGCTGTAAAAAACATCACCCTCCGTTGGTCTGTCAAGGGCGCCAAGTATATGCAGAAAAGTGCTTTTCCCAACCCCTGAAGCACCTACAACAGCGACTGTTTCTTTTTTTGCAATTGCAAGGTTAATGCCTTTAAGAACATCCACCTCTCTCTTTTTATTGTTATATCTCTTATAAATGCCGTCTACCCTGATAAATTCCAAAATGAAACACCTTAATTTTGATATTTGATTTTTGATATTTGATTTTCTTTATTCATATCTAATTGCCTCAACAGGGTCAAGCCGTGCTGCCTGCCATGACGGATAAAGTGTTGCCAGAAATGTTATGCAGACAGCGGAAACAGCGATTATGCCTATCAAAACAGGGTCTGTCTTTACAGGGAGTGTTGATATATAATACACATCGCTTGGCAGTTGTATGAACTGATATTTTTTCAGGAGTAAGCAGCTTGAAACACCCCCGATAATACCCAGAATTGTACCGGCAACACCTATTACAAGACCTTCTATCATAAATATCCGCATTATACCTGCACCTGTTGCACCCATTGATTTTAATACGGCAATATCTTTTGATTTTTCCATAACAACCATTATAAGTGTGGATATGATATTGAATGCAGCAACCATTATTATAAGTACAAGGATGACAAACATTGCAATCTTTTCTAATTTCAGCGCTGAAAACAGATTCTTATTCATCTCCATCCATGTCCTTACCCAGAATGGCGAACCAAGCAGATTTTGTATCTTACGGGCAATCTTCTCTGCCTGATATATATTATCTATCTTAACCTCAATCCCTGTTACTGCATCATTAAGTTTAAAAAATCTTTGGCTGTTTTCAATAGATATAAATACAATAGTTGAATCAAATTCATACATGCCGAACTCAAATATCCCGGTTACCTTAAACCTTGCCAATCTGGGAATTGCCCCAATTGCTGTCATTGTGCCAGCAGGGGATACAAGGTTTATTTCATCACCAGTTGCTATATTTAAGTTTTTGGCAAGTTCTTTGCCAATGACTATACCGGGTATTGCAGCATTTGGTGTATCATAGGTCTCACGGATTGGCAAGCGTAAACCATCAAGGCTTCCTTCTCTTATTTTCTTGGGTAGAACAGTAACTCCCCCAACAGTATCCATATCAAGTCCGCGGACCACAACACCCATTACACCACTGCTGGATGAAACCATTGCCTGATGATAGGTAAACGGTGTTGTCCCTGCAACACCTTTAATATCTTTTACCTTTTGGGAGACATCTTTATAATTTCTCATCCCCTGCCCCAGTTCAAGGACAACCAGATGTGCGTTCACTCCCAGTATCTTCTCCCTTAAGTCCTCTTCAAAACCTGTCATAACAGAAAGGACAATTATCAGAGCCATTACTCCAACAGTAACCCCTGATATTGATATGAGGGTTATAATGGATATAAATGTCTCTTTCCGCTTTGCCTTTAAATACCTAAGTCCTATGAAGAGTTCGTATGACATATAATAATAAAAATCAAAAATTAAATATCAAAAATTAAAAATAAGGAAGTTATTTTTGAATTTTAATTTGTCATTTTGATATTTGCATTTTTACTTTTGATTTAACTTGATTTGTCATTTTGCATTTTGATTTTTGAATTTTGCATTTAAAATTCTATTTCTCTGCCTTCAACTGCGGGAATAGTATTACATCCCTTATGGACGCTGAATTTGTCAGGAGCATCACAATCCTGTCTATGCCTATGCCGCAGCCTGCTGTAGGCGGCATACCATATTCAAGGGCACGGATAAAATCTTCATCCATCTCGTGTGCCTCTTCATCACCAAGAGACTTTTCCTTTGACTGCTCTGTAAATCTTTCCTTCTGGTCAATCGGGTCATTTAGTTCTGAAAATGCATTGGCGATTTCTCTTCCTGCCACAAGGAGTTCAAACCTGTCAACAACTTGAGGGTCTTTCTCATTTTTTCTGGAAAGGGGGGATACATCCAGGGGGTAATGGGTTACAAATGTAGGCTGTATAAATTCGGGTTCGGCAACATGCTCAAATATCTCCGCAATAATCTTGCCATGGCTAAAACCTGCTGCAACATCAAGGTTAAGTTTTTTTGCGTAGATATATGCAGCATTTTTATCGCTAAATATATCATCACCTGCATCGCTGTATTTCAATACGGCATCCTTAACGCTTATCCTCTGCCAAGGCGGTGTTAAATCAATAGTATAACCTTGATATTCAATCTTAAGCCCTCCGCAGACCTCCTGTGCAATGGATGTAATCATCTCTTCTGTTAAACTCATCATGCCTTCAAATGTAGCATATGCAAGGTAAAACTCAAGCATTGTAAACTCAGGGTTATGTTGTGTAGAAATGCCTTCATTTCTGAAATTCCTATTTATCTCATACACCCTTTCAAAACCGCCGACAACAAGCCTTTTAAGATACAGTTCAGGGGCAATCCTCAAATACAAGTCCATATCCAATGTATTATGATGGGTTTTGAACGGCTTTGCAGCAGCACCACCGGGTATTATCTGCATCATCGGTGTTTCTACTTCCAGAAAATCCCTGTTGTTTAAGAATTCTCTTATGAGTTGTATAATCCTTGTCCTCTTTATAAATACATCCCGGACCTCATGGTTTGCAATTAGGTCAACATATCTCTGACGGTATCTGATTTCAATATCAGTTAGTCCATGCCATTTTTCAGGCAAAGGTCGGAGCGACTTTGAAAGAAGTTTAATGCCCTTTGCCTCAATAGTCAGTTCATCTGTCTTTGTGCGGAAGACTGTCCCTGAAATCCCGACAACATCGCCTGTGTCAATGTAATGTTTATACAGGTCGTATGCCTTTTCACCGATGATGTCCTTTTTAATATATACCTGAACCCTGCCCTTTCTATCCTGTATGTGAAAGAATGAAGCCTTGCCAAAGTCCCGTATCACCATAATCCTTCCAGCGGTTATCACTGTATCGTTTTTTGAAGTAAGTTCTTCTCTGGTAAGGCTGCCGAACCTTTTTATAATATCAGCAGTTGTATCCTTAACAATAAAATCATTAGGATAAGGGTTTATGCCGTTTGCCTGCAGATTTTTAAGTTTTTCCAGCCTGTTTAATATCTCGTCGCTTCCTGAATTAAAACTTTTCAGGACAGGTTTTTCTTCCGTTGTTTTCATTTAATGCCAACCTCTTTGAATGCTATCCCCTTTTCTCCTTTTACAACCTGAAGGATAAAGGGTTTTTTTATTGTTTCCCTGTCACGACCCATTGTTGTCTTTCCTGTAAGGGCATTAAAATCTTTTATCTGCAAAAGCGCATCTCTTATTTTCAATGTGTCAAGAGATTTTGCTGTCTTAATTGCCTCTGCAATCAGCATAAATGAATCATAGGCAGATGCGGCATAATAAGTCGGTTTTTTCCCTGTCTTGTTTTTATATTCTGAGACAAATTTTTGCACATCAGGCAGTTTAGCCTCATGGAAAAAGCCTGAATAGATTATTGTGCCAACAGCAAGTTCTTTGGCATCTTTAAGAAAGTTTTCTGTATAAAGTATATCCCCGCCTATAATAGGCGCCTTGACACCCTGTTTTTTTAATTCTTTAAGGATATCCACAGCAACCGCATCATCACCTGCAAATATTATTGCATCAATAGTGCCTTTTGCATCCTTTTTTAATTTGGCTATTGCCTCTTCTATGGTAGCATCCATAAACAGATGGGTTTCGCTTACAATCCTGCCGCCGTTTTTTATTACAGCCCTCCTGTATAATCCACCTATTGTCAGGGATGTCTCATCATCTCTCATAGATGTAATCATTGAACAGTTCTTATAATCAAATTCCTTGATTACATATCTTATTACATCTTCTGTGGCAATCTCATCAGATAGGGCATTGCGGAATATAAATGGTCCACCCCTGGCAATATGCCTTTTACTTCCTGCTGACATGAATATAACCCTTGCATCATTTGCCATCCATGTAGGGGCAAATGTTGACCACCCTGTAGGCGATGATATGATTGCCACAACCCCTTCCTTTATCATCTTGTGAACAGCGGCTTGGGTTGTCTGCGGATTCCCTTTATTGTCTAAGTGAATTACCTCTACCTTTTTGCCATCAATGCCGCCTGCATTATTCAAGTTCTCTAAAGCAAATAAAACACCTGCAAGTGTTGCAAGTCCTGTCTCTGCCTCTTCGCCTGTCTCAGGACCAATAACACCAATCTTTATAGATGAGGTTAGGCTAAAGGCTGAAGGCAGAAAGGCAAGAGATGATGCAAAAAAGAAAATAATAAGAAAAAGGCGGGAAAACCTTTCCCGCATTACATCTTTTCCTGCCTTTCTCGCCTTATTTCGTTTTCTTATCATCTTTTGCTTCCTCTATATCTTCAGGAGACTTTGGCATGTTCAGAATAAAGTCCTCTTCCAGCACAAATACATTTTTTGCATTGCCTCTTTTTGCAAAGAGACCCCTCTGTTTTTTATCCCTTTCACCTACAAGAAGTTCCAGATTTTTTCCTGTTTCATCAGATATATTTATCCTGAATCTTGGCTCTGACAGTCCATAGACAGACAAATCTTTCGGATCCTCATCTGCAAATGCCTTGATTTTTGCCCCTTTAATCTTATAGAGGAGTTCTGTAATCTTGAGTGCATTTGCTACTGCCTTTTTCGGCTTAACAATATGCCATTTCCCCTCTGCAGGATGAGCAACTGCAATCTCGCTGCTGCCAACCCATTTTATATTAAAGCCTTTAATCTTAAGGGGTGCAAAGTCTATTACTGTCTTGTCCCTTAAATCATAGACAGTCTTGTCTGCCTCTGCCTTTATGTCTGCGGTTAGTCTGAATATGCGGGGGTCGTCTTTGATGATTACAAAACCCAGATTCATGCCCGGATTTCTGTCTCCAAATACAATGGTTTTTATAAGTGATGGGGTTCTGAAACGAACTTCAAGGCTTGTTGGAGAGTCTGCAATGCCCATCTCCTTTAATTTTTCAGGAGGTTGGTTCTCAAAA
>JACRPW010000087.1 GCA_016223005.1 Deltaproteobacteria bacterium
AGAAAGAGGAAGAAAAGAAAGAGGCCCATAAAGCGGCTGATAAAGAGAAAGTTGATAAAGAAAAGCCTGAAAAAGAAAAGGTAGATGCGTCAAAGGAAGATACAAAGAAAGAAGCCGATGCATCAGATAAAAAAGAAGAGACTTCGAAGATGTCGGCCAGAGACAGGGAAGCGATTAGAAAGGGTTTTTTTGACATGAAATCGCGGGCAAGGGAGAAGGAGTATTTTGATGAACTTAAAAAAAAGGCAAAGGTGAAAATAGAGACGGAGATTTTAAATGCATTATCCCGCGATAAAACTGAACTTTTTAGCAAAGTTGTTGCAGATGTGAATGGCGAATCCATATTAGGTATAGATGTGCTGCGAGAGTTGAATGTTTCTAAGACACAGGATGATGATGCAAAAAAGAATATCATTGAAAGGCTTATCCTCTATAAGATTCTTGATCAGGAGGCGATAAACAGAGGTTACGAAGATGATGAAGGGATCAAGTCCAAGACAAAGAAATATATGGAACAGCAACTTATAGAGCAGTTCAAGAGAAAGGCTGTCCTTCCTGCAATAAAAGTTGACGAGGCGGATATTTTGGGATATTATAAGGTAAACCAGGAAAAATACAAGGAGTCCGACAGGGTAAGCTTAAGGATGATACATTTGATGAATGAGGATGAGGCAAAGGCTATATTTGATGACATTAAAAAAGGCGGTGATTTTTCATATCTTGCAAGAGAAAAATCAGTTGACCCTTCCAGAGATAAAGGCGGTGATATTGGTTGGGTGCCGACAAACCAGATCTCAGATGATATTAATAAGGCTATTCATGAAGCAAAGGAAGGCGAGATATTAGGGCCATTTCCATTGCAGGGTGGTTATGCGATTATAGAGTTTCGCGGCCTTGAAAAAGGCGCCTATGTGCCGCTTGATACTGTGCGAAATGAAATAGATATGGCAATCGGCAGGGAAAAGTTTAATGCCACGTTAAATGGGTATGTCAAACGGTTAAGGGAAACTGTGCCGATAGAAATAGATCAGAAAGAACTTGACAGGATGCAGGGCAGGTAAGCCTTGCGGCAATTTAGCGACAACGTATCGGGAGGGAAAAGATTGAAGTCTATTCGCTTTTTGTTGTTGGTAACCCTTGTGGCGGCTTTGGCGCTGACCGGTTGTATGCCGAGGGTAGTCAGAAAGTCTTGTGCAGAGTGCCACCAGAAGGAGATGTTGAAATATAAGGAGGGGAAACTCCACAAGCCTCTCGCCGACAACAAATGCGAAGATTGTCACATACCGCACGGCCTTATCGGGGCGTTAAAACTAAAGGAGAACGATGCAAAACTCTGCTATCAGTGCCACGAAAAGGACAGGCCAAAACTTGAAAAGGCGCCTCTACATACACCATTAACGCAAGGTGTATGCCTCAAATGTCATAATCCACATTCTTCAAAGTTAAAGGGGCTTGCAAGGATATCAGGAAATGACTTGTGCTATCTTTGCCATGCAAAGGAACCTTTTACAAAAAAGACCGTGCACAAGGCAGTTACAGATGGCTGCGATAACTGCCACAATCCACATTCTTCGGAGCATGGCTACAACCTGCTTGATAAAGGCAACAAGTTATGCGAAAAGTGCCATGATGTAAATGCCACAAAATTTACAGATGCGCACTTTAATTACAAGGTGGCAGGAACTAACTGTCTTTCATGTCATACCCCACATTCCTCATCAGGAGATAAACTTGTAAGAGAATATACTCATGGACCATTCGGCCAGAGAAAATGCAGCGATTGTCATAATCCTACTGATTCAAAAGAACCGTTAAAAACAAGGCTTAAGGCTGATAAACTTTGTTATAGTTGTCATACCGGCCAGGAAAATGGGTTTAAAAAGATGCATATCCATTCGCCTGTTCTCAAAGGAGATTGCACGGTTTGCCACAGCCCTCACGCATCTGACCAAAAGAATGAACTTTTAATAGCGGAAAAACCGCTCTGCTATAGTTGTCACAAAGATACAGAAAAGAAACATGCGAAGAAATTTACCCATACTGCAATAGCAAAGGGAAACTGCTCCGGATGCCATGAGCCGCATGCCTCAGACAATAAAGATGTGCTCAGAGCAGTTGGCGCAGAACTTTGTTATAAGTGTCATAATAAGGATGGCTTTGTTAAGGCAGTAACGCATGCCCCTGTTGCTCAGGATAGTTGTTTGCCGTGCCATGATGCGCATGCATCAGATTATAAATTTGAGTTAGTTTCACCGCTTGGAGATCTGTGTTATAGCTGCCACAGTCTGGAGAAAAAGAAATTTGATAAGGTAACAAGGCACCCCAAGGTGAGAGAAGGCGCATGCACTGCCTGCCACAATCCGCATGCAACCGAGACAAAAAAGCTTACCTTGCTAAAACAAGAGGAGTTATGCTTTAAATGCCATTCCTCTTTGCTAAAGAATATAAATTCAGAAGGAGATGGAAGCCATCCTGTCTTTAAGGAAGGTAAATGTCTCAGTTGTCATGATGCGCATGCCAGCAATAACATAAAACAATTGATAGAAGAAGGCGGAAGGCTTTGTTATGGCTGTCATAAAGACACCAAGATTGGTTTTCAGATTGCAAAATATCCGCATAAGCCGGCGCTTAATGAAAAATGTGTCGCCTGCCACAGGCCGCACGGCAGTAAAATAAAAGGGCTTTTGCCGCGGCCGCTCAAAAGCCAGTGTCTTTCCTGCCATTCCGAATTTGAGAAAAGTTTAAAGGAAAAGGATATTGTTACCCATAAGCCTGTTACAGACGGAGATTGCCAGAAATGCCATTCTGCGCACTACGCAAATGAGAGAGGATTGCTGATTGCTAAAGGAGATACGCTCTGTAATACATGCCACGCAAATCAGGATGATGCAAAATTTATGAAAGCGCATGGTAATATCTCTATAAAAGGCGCTGACTGCCTCGGCTGCCATGAGCCTCATGCAGGCAAGGATAAGAGGCTTTTACATAAGACAATGCATGC
>JACRPW010000088.1 GCA_016223005.1 Deltaproteobacteria bacterium
GAGAAAAGCCAATACCAACAAGGAGGAACAAGCCATGCACAAACTTGGAACTATATTCTCGGAACTCTTGAAACTTTATCCGAGATATCAATTTGAAAAAGCTGTAGAACGATACCACGGAGACCGTTACATGAAGACCTTTTCTACATGGCAGCAGTTTATCACAATACTCTATTCCCAAATCAAGCAAAAAGATAGCCTTAGGGACATTGAGGCAGGTCTTACGACCCAGTTTGCCAAATGGTATCACATTGGGCTTCAATCCGTTAAAAGAAGCACCCTTTCTGATGCCAATAGCAAAAGGGACTATAAGATATTTGAGGGGTTGTTTTATCATCTTCTGTCTCGTTGTCGTGATTTAACTCCAAGGCACAGGTTTCGTTTTAAAAACCCTTTATACACCATTGATGCCACTACTATAGATTTATGCCTAACGGCATTCCCTTGGGCAAAGTTCAGAAAGACCAAAGGGGCTATAAAGATGCACTGCCTGTATGAACATGCAGGGGCATTGCCGTCCTTTCTTGTCATAACCGATGGAAAGACATCCGATGTCCGTGTGGTAAAAGAAAACTCTTTTCCCCTCTTGTCGGACAGCATCGTTTCCATAGACAGGGCATATATAGACTATAACTATTTAAATTCATTGAACAATAATAGGGTCTGGTTTGTAACCCGCGCCAAATCCAATATAGATTATACGGTTGTCGGACAGCATTCAGTTACAGCAAAAGGTATTGTCTCTGATTCTATCATTCGTCTAAATGGAGTCAAAACCAGAGAACTTTATGCAAAGGAACTAAGACTTATAGAATACTACGACTCTGAAACCAAAAAGACCCTTGTCTTTTTAACCAATAACTTTAATCTCTCTGCTGCCACTATTGCACAGATTTATAAATCCCGCTGGCAGATTGAACTGTTTTTTAAATGGATAAAGCAGAATCTCAAGATAAAATCCTTTCTTGGAACCTCTAAAAACG
The DNA here is from genome assembly GCA_016223005.1 of Deltaproteobacteria bacterium. Lineage (NCBI taxonomy): Bacteria > Pseudomonadati > Myxococcota > Myxococcia > Deltaproteobacteria bacterium. The sequence goes on from JACRPW010000088.1 coordinate 984, forward strand.
CTGTGATGACGCAAATCTGGATTGCTATGAGCTATTATCTCCTTCTTACCTATATCAAGTATCAGACCAAATATGCCCATTCGCTTTTAAACTTGAGCCGTGTTATCCGTGAAACGCTCTTTGACAGAAAAAACCTGATAGATATATTGACCCTTAAACTGGAACGACTGCGAATCTTTCATGATGAACCATTGCAACAAACATTATTTTAATCGGACAGTGTGAAGATTTATTAAAACTATTGTCTGTATTGCTTGCATTGCGGCATACTTATAAAGATGAAAAAGGTATTGAGCACGACACTATTGTTTCTCCCGTTGAATTAGAAAAAGGTTCAAATGATTTTTTTATCAGCAAAGCAGGAAATGACTTGCCAGCAAATGCAGATGCAAATGGCGCTTACAATATCGCACGGAAAGGATTGTGGCTTTTGAAAAAACTAGATGAAGTAGATGATGAAAAAAATGCCATCAAGAAATTTAATGAACTTAAATACGCTAAGGAAGTAACGAAGAAAAATAAAGGCAAGGATGAAGAAAGTGTAGAAGGTAAAAAGCCAAAGAAAGTAAGCCAATGGATACCCAACAAGGAATGGCTCAAGTTTGCGCAAGAACGGAACAATAAAAAATGAAAAATGGAAACTTATATTCCCATATCGTTTCTCAATGATTTTATTTTTTGCCCGCGCTCCATCTACTTTCATCAGTTGTATGGCAATTTCAACACGCAGATATATCAGCAAAAGCCGCAAATAGCAGGCAAGGCGGCGCATTCCTCTATTGACGAAAAGGCATATTCCACACGGAAAAACATTTTACAGGGAATAGAAATTTATTGCGAACAGTATAAGATTTGCGGCAAGGTGGATTTATTTGATACGGACAGCGGAAAACTCACGGAAAGGAAGCGGCAAATCAAAACCATTTATGACGGCTATGTTTTTCAGGTGTATGCGCAGTATCATGCCCTTATAGAGATGGGTTATGCGGTAAATAGTATTGCGCTTTATGACATTACGCACAATAAAAATCACCCGATACCTCTGCCGCATGAAAATCCTGATATGCAGCTAAAATTTGAAAAACTGATTGAGCAAATCAACAGTTTTGATATGAATGCCCCGGGCTTTATTCCTGTTGAAGCAAAATGCCGCAACTGCATCTATTCAAACCTTTGCGATTATGCTTATACTTGATTTGCCGGAATTTCTACTATTGTAGATTAGCCTATGTTAAGTTTGCCTGATTTCAGAGAAAAAAATATCGTGATATGCTTTGCCGCGGAAGGGCAAAAAGTATCATTCAAAAACGATAATCTCATTATCAAGGACGAGGAAGAAAATACAGTGCTGCAAACCACCTGCCACAAAATATTTTCGTTGTGGATAGCGGGGAACATAACCATTACATCGGGCATTTTGGAAAGGAGCAAAAAGTTCGGTTTTTCTATTTATATGCTGTCGCACAATTGCAGACCTTACGGATTATGGAGCAGCGCAACGGAAGGCAATTTTTTATTGCGCAGGAAGCAATATGATTACAAGGAGTTAAATATCGCACGCCATTTGGTGAACAACAAAATCATCAATCAAACAGAACTGCTCAAAGGCATCCGCGGTAAATCGCAAGGCGCAAAAGATGCGATTGATAAAATGACGGAATATGCGCGGCAAGCCGAAACCGCCGTTGACCTGCAAATGCTGCTGGGTTTGGAAGGAGTTGCATCACGCTTGTATTTCAGCCATTGGTTTGACGATATGGAATGGAAGGGGCGCAGACCGAGGACAAAGATTGATATCATCAATACCACTTTAGACATCGGTTACACTTATCTTTTCAATATTACAGAATGTATGTTGAACCTGTATGGTTTTGATTTGTATCAGGGTGTATATCACCGCTCTTTCTATCAGCGAAAATCGTTAGTATGCGATATAGTAGAGCCGTTTCGCTGCGTCATTGATAAACAGATTAAGCGGGCTTACGGATTAAAGCAGATGCAGAAAGACGATTTTAGGGAGCAGAAAGGACAATACTTTTTGAAAATAGAAAAAAACAAGGATTATACCCGTTGGCTCATCCAAAGCCTCTTGGAGCATAAAGAGGATATGTTCAGTTATGTGCAGGAATATTACCGCTGCTTTATGCGCAGGAAGCCGATAGAACATTATCCTGTTTTCAAAATAAAAGAGTAGATTTTATGCTCATTATTTCTTATGATATATCCGATGATAAGCTTCGCGCCAAGTTTTCCAAATATTTGAGTAAATTCGGCGGCAGGCTGCAATACTCGGTCTTTGAAATCCGAAACAGCGAAAGGGTGCTGGAAAATATCACGACGCATATCACGCACTATTTTGAAAAGAAATTTTCGCAAAATGACAGCGTGATGATTTTCAATCTCAGCAAGCAGTGTAAAATCACCCGCTATGGCTATGCTAAAAATGATGAAACCGACTTGGTGATAGTATAAAACTACAAACCTCGGTCTTAATGTAAAAAATGGTGTTTAGACAAGCCAATAAAGAGCCAAAATGCTCAAAAAAAGAGGGAACTGGGCATAAAAACCTGCTCATATTTCCTAAAAAATGGTGTTCTTCAGACATTATCTGTCTAAAGCACCAACAAAATTTCTACTATTGTAGATAAAAATCATATGCTTCATAGTCGTCATGTCTAAAGCACCAACAAAATTTCTACTATTGTAGATAGAAAGGTAAC
>JACRPW010000089.1 GCA_016223005.1 Deltaproteobacteria bacterium
CTATATTTTGTTATAGTTAAAAATAGCCATATATTTTCTCAATAAAAGAAAGTTGCCTCGTGAGACCTATCCCCGCAGATTGCAGGTTGTCCGACAATTCGTATATTGTGAATAGTGCGATATATGCTAAAATATAAGCCAAGGAAGATACACGAGGAGTGGCATGTATGTCATATATCAAATCGTATAAGGGGCCACAGTCGGTGGTTATTGCCACCAAGTATAATATTTCAAGCCCCCATCTTTACTGGGGTCTATATGACTGGAGATCCATCATTTCCTTGTCCAGAATGTTTCTGTAAAACCGACCTTCCATACGCCGTCTTCTTTAAACATCTTTAGAATTGCAGGTTTTTCTGATTTTTTATATGTTATTATAACCTCAGATCTATTCCCTTCTACAAGACCCATTTCCCATGTGCTGTGTTCCAGCACTATATCAGGATTAAAGGTGCTTAAAAATCCCTTCCAATATGATTTTGCAATAAGCCCGCCAATACTAAAATCAACATTTATCTGCTCTCTTGTATATTCAACCCCTGATTTAATGGCGCTTTTATAAGTATCCTCTACTATCATTTTTTTTGACTTAGAAGTCAAATATAGCCATATTGCCTTATGGTCATTATCCTTCATTGCCTTAAATAAAGATTCTGCTGATGAAAGGATGTTATCAATCTCTTTCTCAAGATTTTCAGATGAATGTGCATGGATTGGATGTATGAAAACAAGCAGGCAAATGATTAAAAAAAGATATGGGATGTTTTTCATTTAATGATATTCCTATAAAAAAACAAAGGCTGAAAACCTGCATGGCCTTCAGCCTTATTTAAATCTATGCTCTGGGTTATTAGTGATGGTGTGTTGTTGTTGTGCCTTCCTCTGTTGCTGCTGCAACTGCTGCAACTGCTGCTCCTAAAACTACTGCGCCTGCAGTTACTGTTCCTGCCAGACCCATAGTTGCTACCGTGCCTGCCAAGGCGCCAGCAGATATTGTACCTGCAGCGACTGTTGCCCCAACAAGTCCTGCCCCTGTAACACCAGCAGCTATTCCTGTTGCACCCAGACCTGATGCTATGGCTGCTGGGGTCCCAACCAGATAACCGCCGCCAAGTGCTGCAGGAAGAGGAATTGCCATCTGTGTTGCCCCTACTATTGGTGCAGTTGCTAGTGTTATGCCTTGCTGTGCTGCAAGCGCAGTAAGTTGGGCTGATGTCATACTAACCGTTGTTCCGTCAGCAAGCGCCATTACAGCAACTGCCCCTACCTGACTAAATGCTGCAGGCGGAAATAATATACTAACAATAAATAGAAGCACTATCATTTTACTTGTAAATCTTTTTGTCTTTTTCATAATTCCACCTCCTATTTCGGGTTCAATAAGAATTGAACCACTATGATGGATTTGTCTTATTTAAATAACAATTTGCTATCTTTGTCAAGAAAAATATTGGTATCCCTGCCTATAAAATCAAACAGGTCATTATGGTGTTCTATGTCCTGAGCAACATCCCTTGTCCATGGGGATAATCCGTAATGGAAAGATGTCCTTGAGTCACTGCCTTTAAATAGTCTTAATGGGATTATTACACCTATGCCTTTATCGTGATATCCCCTGTTGAAATCATCACTAAATACTGATGTGTCTGTGAAACTGTACCATGCAGAGAGTATGACACCATTTATAAATTTTGATACTGTAAGTTTTGTGCCGACATCACCTGCTAGAAATCTGCCTGTCTTAAAGTCAACAGAAATCTCCTTTTCAGGGAAATTAAGGCGGGTATTAAAAAATGTGGTGTGATAGAAATCCCTTGCATCGTCTTCTTTTAACTTGAACAAGTTATCCGGCATTCTTTTCTTGACGATACTGCCGCCTACCCCTAACACAACCCTGCCGTCAAAAAAAGGCTTTGCCACTTCACCGTCAAGCCCTGCATACTGAACCTCCAGATAACCTGCAGAAACCCTTCCATACAATTCATTAGGCATCTTATAGATTTGGTCAAACATGAGTTTTCCCAGAGCCACATTTTCCTTTTTATAATCTACAATATCTGTTCTGACAGGTATGGAAAGAGGCTTATTTCTACTGGTAACATTATTGATGGGATACCCTTCCAATCCTGTTACAATGGATGCCCCGTCCCAAGGGTGATAGGTCAGCCATCCAGCAATACCAAGCCTGTATTTGAAAAATCCTGATGGGTCGTTTAAAAATGTCTGGAAAGATGGTTTTATGCCATACTCAAATGTCTTTGTATGTTCCTGCGGCTCATCCAGCGCCTTTGAGATATCTGTATTAACCTTTGACAAATATCTGAACTCGCCTGCAGTGAGTTTTTCTGAATGCAAATCTATTATGTCTGCCATTGTTGTTGTAAATTCCATCTTTGATATCCCATTTTCTTTTATAATAATATGGACATTATTGACATCCTGTGGGGAAATCTCTGCAAGCACTTTTGTGATTACATCTATTGCCCTTGTTGTATAATAATATTTATCATTCTGCGCCTCTATCCATAAGTCATTATCCTTTACTGCAACACTTATGCCGCTGAATCCTGAATAATATAATACCCTTGTAATCCTTGCCCCAATGGAACTGTCTTTGTCCCGAAGTTTTTCTTTATATAAATGGTCATATATCGGTACAATGGGTTTCCCTATATCAAAATTAAAAGATAAATTAACACCAATCTGATTTCCCCTCTGGTAACTAAAATCTGCCTCTATCCATTTGTATGGCTTCCATCTAAAGCCGATGTTATAAGGTGAAGGAACAGGCTCATTAAAATATTTTGACCGTGCAGGGTCGCTTGTCTGTTTATGATATTTGATTGGGCTATATTCTAGGACAAAGGCATATTTGTCAGAAGGGGCAAATTGAATGCCTCCAAAGAATTGAGAATCTTTTAGCCATGTCTTTGACTCTTGAAACATCTCTATCCCAAAGCCCTCTCCCTGTGATGGAAGGGGATTTTTGCCAAATCTTCCATTGCCAAATCCGATTGTGAAATCAAAGGGATAGATTTGTTTGCTTGCCGCAAGATATTGAGATGAATAAACACGTGTTCCATGTGGGTCCATAATGCCGATGGCAAATGCAGGGAGGTATTTACTCTCTCGTATTAACTGATATTTTAAATCTATTGCCTTGTCTTTATAATTGCCATAACCAGATGTAAGGGCAGGAATATCAATTACCTCTGTTATCCTTCCATCTATTTCAAGTCCTTTAAGCGGACTTACACCCATATAATAATATCTGTAAGGTTTTATCTGGCTTACACCA
>JACRPW010000090.1 GCA_016223005.1 Deltaproteobacteria bacterium
CGGCGCTTGTAGTGGATGATGAAAAGGGGCAGAGGGAGATACTTAAAACCATCCTTGAAGATGAGGGTTATGATGTAACAGCAGCAGGCAGCGGCAGAGATGCTTTGAGGATAGTTCAGAGGAGTTCCTTTGACTGCATCCTTACAGACTTAAAGATGCCGGGCATGGACGGCATTCAACTTATGAAAGAGATACTTAAAGCGTCTCAATGGGTAAGTATAGTTATTATGACTGCCCACGGCACAATAAGTTCTGCTGTTGGCGCTATGAAACACGGCGCCTTTGATTACCTCACAAAGCCTTTGGACAGGGATGAACTTCTGATTGTTGTAAAAAACGCTGTTGATAAGGCAAACCTCCTGAAAGAGAATATCTCGCTTAAGGCAGAGTTAAGGGAAAGGTTTAAACTGGATAATATTATTATAGGCACAAACAATAAGATGAGAGAATGTATCAGGATAGCGGAAAAGGTCTCTGCAAGCAATTCCACTGTCCTTATATACGGAGAGAGCGGGACAGGCAAGGAACTTATTGCAAAGGGGATATACCATAATTCACAGCGAAGGGATAAGCCTTTTATGGCAATAAACTGCGCCGCTATACCGGAGAACCTTCTTGAAAGTGAGCTCTTCGGATATGAGAAAGGGGCATTTACAGGCGCATTTGCAAGAAAGATAGGACTGTTTGAATATGCGGACGGAGGCACACTATTTCTGGATGAGATTGGAGATATGGGCACGGCATTGCAGGCAAAACTCCTTAGAACCATACAGGAACGGGAGATAAGACGGCTGGGGGGTAAAGAGAATATAAAGTCAGATGTCAGGATAGTTGCTGCCACAAATAAAAACCTTGAGGAAGAGATTAAAAAGAACAGATTCAGGGAAGACCTTTTTTATAGATTGAATGTTATTGCAATATGCCTGCCTCCCCTGCGTGAGAGGAAGGAAGACATACCTGAACTGGCAGGGTATTTTATTGAGAGGTACAGTATGGCATCCGGCAAGGAAATAAAGGATATATCTGATGATGCCCTGAACCTCATTATGAACTACAACTGGCCAGGGAATGTCAGCCAACTGGAATCTATTATCGAGAGGGCTGTCCTCTTAACAGCTGGAAAGATACTGGATGCAGACGCCCTGCCTATGGAGATAAAAAACAGACCATACCAGATAGGGAAGATAGACTTTGAAATACCGGATGAAGGCATGTCGCTTGAGGAGTTTGAGAAAGAGGTGCTTTTAAAGGCTATGATAAAATCAAACTGGGTTATTGCAAAGGCTGCAAACCTTCTCGGCATGTCATACAGGACACTTCAATACAGGCTTGAGAAGTCTGGCATAAGAAAAGAGGCAGCAAATACACCAAAAAGTATAAGCAATATACCAAATGGTGCATAGAAAACTGATTATTTGGCGGGCATTCTCTATTGTGAAGCCATAACATCTTGATATATTGTTAATTTTTATTTATGAGTTTTATTGGCATATTTATTGCACTTTAAAGGTAACAAAAATTTAATCTGAAAGGAGGTGAAAACTGAAATGAAAAAGATATTTGTAATCATGGTAGCCCTTATGGTTGGTTTTGCATTTGCTACTACAACATTGGCAGCAGAGAAGAAGGCAGCAGAACCTGCAAAGAAGGCAGAAGCAGCAAAGTCAGCAGAACCGGCAAAAGAAGAAAAGAAGGCTCCTGAAAAGGTTACGCAGACAACAGGCGAAGTAACAGCGGTTGATGCAAAGGCAATGACAGTTACAGTAAAAGGTGCTAAAGGTGATGTTACTGTCGCTGTCCCTGATATGAAGATGATGGAAGGGATAAAGGTTGGCGACAATGTGACATGCAAACATGTGGAAAAGGATGGCAAGATGGTTTGCACGGGTATAGCGAAGGCAATGGAAAAAAAGATGGGGAAGAAAGAAATGAAGAAGTAATTTTCCTCACTTCAAGATTTAAAGGTGCTGCCGCTTAAAAGGGCAGCACCTTTTTATTTTGAAAAATTATCCGTTTTTATATCTTCCAACCATGTATCTCTTTGAATGCAGAATAATTTGTCATATCCAGATGGATTGGGGTTATTGATATATATCCATTGGCAATTGCCTCAAAGTCTGTATCCTTACCGCCAGTCCACTTCATATTATCTCCGCCAATCCAATAATATTTCTTTCCTCTGGGGTCAGTCTTTTCAACAATTGCATCGCCGTAAACCCTTTTACCGAGTTTGGTTATCCTGTATGTCTTTATCTCTCTATCCCTTATATCAGGTATATTAACATTCAATAGTGTGTCTTTGGGAAGCCCATTTTTAAGCACGAGCCTTACGAGTCGCACGGCAAACCTTGATGCCTGTGTAAAATTAAAGTCATCTCTTGCTGCCATGGACATGGCAATTGATGGGATACCCATAAGGGTCCCTTCCATTGCAGCGGATACAGTGCCTGAATATGTAACATCATCACCGAGATTGCCGCCTTTATTTATCCCTGATACAACAATATCCGGTCTCTTAGGCAGGATGCCGCCCAGTATACCATTGACAGCAAGATTTATGCAGTCTGTGGGAGTACCGTCCACTGCGTGGACATTCTTTGAAATCTGTGTAACCCTCAGAGGTCTATGCAGTGTCAATGAATGACTTGCAGCACTCCTTTCCCTATCAGGTGCTACAATAAAGACATCACCTAATTTTTTTAAAGCCTTTGCAAGACTCAAGATGCCTTCTGAATGCACACCGTCATCATTTGATACAAGTATTGTTTTCTCCAATTATTATACCTCTAAAAAATTATAAAGCCCTTTGCATAAGGGCTTATAATCACGACTTGAAAGGTTCTGCGTTCGACTGGCTTCAAATCCTCTTTTGCTGTTGTTTTGTCTCCTGCTTACTGTTCACTGCTTACTGCTCCTGTCTTTATTTGGTCGGGGCGAGAGGATTTGAACCTCCGACACCCAGCACCCCATGCTGGTGCGCTACCAGGCTGCGCTACGCCCCGAAATAACAGGCTATAGGGCTAACTAATATATTTTTCGTTCAACCTTTTAATCTAGCCCAGCATCTCCTTTATAGCCATCAATTCCCTTTTCACTGCCTCAATAGTCTTGAAATATCTTTTCTCATCCTTACTAGCAAGTTCCAGCGCCATCTGTCTGTTCTTCATCTCTTTCACTATCTCCCTGACCTTTCTCTTCGCGCCATCAAGGGTATATCTCTCTTTATACAAAAGCCTTTTTATCTCAAGTATCAGCTCTACATCACGGCGGGTATACACCCGTTGGTTTGAGACAGACTTATGCGGCTTTACTATGTTAAACTCTGCTTCCCAGTACCGGAGGACATAAGGCTGCACCTTTGTTATCTTGCTTACTTCTCCTATCCTGAAGTACAGTTTGGCGGGAATCTGGACATCCATATCTTACCTTCTCATTATGGATTCATCTTATCTTTTGTTATGTGGCTTGGCTTAAACGACAGAACCTTCCTTGCTGTAATTGTCATATCCTTACCTGTCTGGGGATTTCTTCCCCTCCTGTCTCTTTTCTGCCTGACAGTAAAGGTGGCGAAACCTGAAATTTTAACCTCCTCACCTTTTGCAAGGGCCTCCTTTATTGTCTCAAACACGAGTTCCACAACCTCGCTTACATCTCTCTTTAAAAAACCAACCCTTTCATAGATATTTTCAACAATATCGGCTTTTGTCATAACCTACCCTCCATGAAATAATTAAATTTTTCATATGCCTCGTATTTCTGCATTAAATCTTCTTACAATCTCATTTACAACATTATTATGCACCATATTTACATCTTCATCTGTTAGTGTCTTTACATCTGACCTATATGTCAAACGTATGGCAATGCTTTTTTTATCAGGAGGGATAGACTCTCCATAATATACATCAAACACACCTGTGTCTTCAATAAGTTTAATATTTAATATTTCTATTGCATTTACCAGTTCAGCAAAGAGGACTGCCCTGTCAATAATAAAGGCTGCATCCCTCACAACAGATGGATAACGTGGAATCTCCCTGAATGCAGAAGGTCTTCCTGATATGTTTGTTATACTATCAATATCAATTTCAAAGATATATGCTGATTGTTTTAAATCAAGTCTTTCTAAAATATCAGGATGTATCTCCCCCATTATGCCAACATCTGCTCCATTTACAGAAATGGCGCATGACTTGCCGGGGTGGAGAAAAGATATATTATTACCTGTAGTAAATTTAACACCCTGAATACTGATACTGCTGAAAAGGGATTCTATAACCCCTTTTATGTCAAAAAAATCTGCATCTTCCTTATCCCACATTATGCTTTTCTCTGACATCCTGAGTCCTGAGATAAGTCCTGCAGCAAGGTTCTTTTCATTATAGACACTGCCCTTTGGAATAAATCCGCATCCTATTTCAAAGAGCCTTAAATTATCATTTCCATGATTCAGATTGTATCTGAGATTTGAGAGTAACCCACAAACAAGGGTCTTCCTCATAACAGACCATTCCTCAGAAAGAGGGTTTAACAGCCTTAAGTTATCTTTAACCTCGGATTCTCCGCTTATATCTGCTGCAAGCAAGGGTGAAATAAAACTATAGTTTATGACCTCACAAAAACCAATGCTGGACAAAAAGTCCCTAACCCCCTTTGTAACAACAGTCTTATTTGTCTTTACTGCTGATAATAACTGCGATGCAGGAATTGTTGTTGATATATTTTCATAGCCGTTTAATCGGGCAATCTCTTCAATCAGGTCTATTTCCATTGAGATGTCAACCCTGAAGGAAGGCACTACAACCGCAACTGCACCTTCAATCTTTTCAGATACATTAAAAGAAAAACCTAATCTCGCAAGATAATCCTCAATCTCTTTGTTATTCAGAGAAGTTCCAAGTATCCTGTTTACCCTTGCATAATGTAGGGCTATTGAATGTGATTTACTAGGCGCAGGATATTCATCAATAAATCCTCTTGCTGCTTTTCCTTTTGCAATATCTGCTATAAGTTCTGCTGCCCTATCAAGCGCCTTTGCAACACATTGTATATCAAGACCCCTTTCAAACCTGTAGGATGATTCTGTCTTTAGTTCAATGGTCTTTGATGTCTTGCGGATATTTAGCGGCGTAAAATATGCGCTTTCAAGGAGTACATCTTTTGTATCAATGGTAACACCTGTTTCTTCACCGCCTATTATGCCTGCAATAGCAACCGGTGTCTTTGCATCAGCAATCACCAAAACCCCTTCATCAAGAATTCTTTTGACGCCGTCAAGGGTTGTAATCTCCTCGCTTTTTTTTGATTTCCTTACAACTATTTTTTTATCTGAAATTTTATCGTAATCAAATGCGTGAAGAGGCTGTCCATGCTCAAGCATCACATAATTTGTTATATCAACGATATTATTTATTGGTCTTATGCCAAGGTTTATCAACCTCTTTTTTAACCAGTCGGGCGACTCCTTGACTGTAACATCTTCTATTACCCTTGCTGTATATCTATGGCAAAGGTCCGGTTCGTCTATTTCAACACTTACAAGGTCTTTTATCGGTTTATCTATCTCTCTCAACTCGCAACCCCTGCTTACTGCTTGCAGGGGCAGGCTCGCAACTCGCAACTGCTTATTTAGCGCCGCTGCCGCCTCCCTTGCTATACCGATAATGCTCAGGCAGTCAGGCCTGTTTGGTGTTACATTCACATCAAGGATAAAATCCTTTATGCCAAGCGCCTTGGTTATATCTTCGCCAAGTGTTAAATCTTTTTGCAGAAGCATTATGCCATCTGATGTATCTTTAAACCCAAGTTCTACTTCTGAACAGAGCATGCCTTCAGATGCAACACCCCTGATTTTTGTCTTTTCTATTTTAATGCCTTTTGGCAGCGCTGCACCCGGTAATGCAAGGGCAACAAAATCCCCTGCTTTCATATTATTAGCGCCGCAGACTATTTCATGGATGCCTTTGTCTGTCTTAACCTTGCAAAACGACAGCCTGTCAGCATTCGGGTGTTTTTCTTTGGATAATATTTCAGCGACAACAACACCCTTTATATCCTTGCCAAGTTCAGCAATTGACTCAACCTCCAGCCCAGCCATTGTGAGTTTATCGGCAAGTTCATGCGGCAAGACCGTTATATCAACATATTCTTTTAGCCAGTTGTAAGATATTTTCATAGTCAGTGATTAGTGTCAGTGATTAGTGTCAGTATCAGTTTTAATGTTTTTGTTTTTTACTGACACTAACACTGTAAACTGACACTGAACTAAAACTGCCTCAAAAACCTCACATCATTTTCAAAAAAGAGCCTTATATCATCTATGCCGAACTTTAACATCGCGATTCTCTCAATGCCGAGACCAAATGCAAAACCGCTGTATTTTTCATAGTCATAGTTAACTGCCTTAAATACCTCAGGGTGTATCATTCCTGCGCCAAGTATCTCAAGCCAACCGCTCATCTTGCATACCCTGCATCCATTGCCTTTACACATTACGCATTGTATGTCAACCTCTGCGCTTGGTTCTGTGAACGGGAAGAAACTAGGTCTAAATCTAATAGCAGCATCTTCATTGAATATTTTATGGAGGAATACAGTAAGCACGCCCTTCAGGTCTCCAAATGTAATACCTTCATCAACCATAAACCCTTCAACCTGATGGAACATAGGCGTGTGGGTTATATCAGAATCTCTGCGGTAAACTGTACCTGGTGCAATGACCTTTAAAGGCGGTCTTTGTTTTTCCATTACCCTTATCTGGACAGGGGATGTATGTGTTCTTAGGAGGAGGTCATCACCAATATAAAAGGTGTCCTGCATATCTCGCGCAGGATGGTCTTTCGGTATGTTCAGCGCCTCAAAGTTATAGTAATCTGTTTCAATCTCAGGACCTTCAGCAATTAAAAAACCCATGTCTGCGAAAACCTCTTTGATTTCTTCAGTTACCCTTGTAACAGGGTGGATATGTCCAACAGGCAGGTGTCTTCCAGGAAGGGAGACATCTATCCCTTCCTGCAGAAGTTTTGTAAGTTTTTTCTGTTTAAGAACTGCATCAAGAAGCAGGTTTATCTTCTCTTCAATCTTACTCTTGACACTGTTTGCAAGGTTACCAATGGCAGGACGTTCATCTAAAGGAAGATTACTTATCTCTTTAATAAATAATACTACCTTCCCTTTTCTACCTAAATATCTTGTCTTTATACTGAGGAGATTCTCTTTATCCGCTGCTAACTCAATATCCTTCAGCGCTTCATCTTCAAGTTTTTTAAGCCTTTCTCTCATGCAGCAAGATTTGTCTTTGCAATTGTTGCAATCTGGGCAAAACCCTTTGGGTCATCAACAGCAATACCTGCAAGGACCTTTCTATCCAGTCCAATGTTTGCCTTTTTTAGTCCATTCATAAACTGACTGTAAGAGATGTCATTCAATCTTGCTGCTGCATTAATCCTCGCTATCCAGAGATTTCTGAAATCTCTTTTCTTTACCTTTCTGTCCCTATAGGCATAGGCAAGCGCCCTGTCAACTGCCTCTGTAGCAAGCCTGTAACATCTGCCCTTTGCCCCTCTCTTGCCTTTTGCAAGAGACAGAACCTTTTTTCTGTTCTTTTTTGCATTTACGCCTCTTTTAACCCTCGGCATGTTGAAACCTCCTTCTAATTTAGTTTTAGAGTTGAAGAGTTAAGAGTTTAAGAGTTTTTTCTCCAAAACTCCACAACTGCCTTTGTAGTTACTCCTTAACTTTTTTAACTATACGGCAAAAGCCTCTTTATCTGTTTAGCATTTGCATCATCCACATAACCAGCCTTTCTTAAACTCCTTTTATTGCCTGATGCCTTTGAGGTAAGGATGTGCCTCAAAAAAGCCTTTTTTCTCTTTATCTTTCCTGTTGCTATTAGTTTGAATCGCTTTGCCGCCCGCCTGTTTGTTTTAATCTTTGGCATAAATTCTCCCCTTTTATAATTATGAATTATGAATTATGAATTTAATTCCTAATTTCTAATTTTTAATTCGTAATTTATTTTGCTGCCGGTGCAATTATCATTGTCATGCTTTTGCCTTCCAACCGTGGCTGTTGTTCAATAATCCCTATATCTTTTATTTCTGCTGCAACCCTCCCAAGCATCTCTCTCCCAAGTTCTGTGTGGGTTATCTCTCTGCCTTTAAACACAATATTAACCTTTGCCTTATCTCCATCTTCAAGAAATCTCTTTATATGTTTTATCTTAAAATCAAAATCATGGCTGTCAGTCTTTGGAGTCATCTTGATTTCTTTTAAATGGATTACAGTTTGTTTTTTCTTTGCCTCGTGAGCCTTCTTGCTCATCTGATACTTGTATTTGCCGTAATCCATTATGCGGCAAACAGGCGGGTCTGCATTCGGTGATACCTCTACTAAGTCAAGTCCGCTCTGTTCAGCCGCTGCAACCGCCTCTCTGATAGGAAGTATCCCTGTCATCCTTCCTTCTGAATCAATAACCCTTACCTTCTGAGCCCTTATCCCAAAATTAATTCTTATGTTCTTTATAAAAATATCACCCCCTGTTTTTGATAATTATGAATTACGAATTTAATTCTTAATTCTTAATTTTTAATTCCTAATTTACTTTCCTTCTCAACAAGACCTATAAACTCCTCAATACCCATAACAGGCATAGTGCCTATTTCCCTTATCCTTGTCCTGGGTGCCACAGTATTGTTTTCAGCCTCCTTATCACCCACTACAAGCATAAACGGCACCTTTTTAAGTTCTGCCTCTCTTATCTTTAATCCAAGTTTTTCGTTTCTTAAATCAATATCAGTCCTTATGCCCGCAAGTTTTAATTTTTCACATACATCTTTTGTATAGTCAATACTTTTGTCTGTAATTGATAACACAATTACCTGCACAGGTGCAAGCCATAATGGGAAGTCGCCTGCATAATGTTCAATTAGACAGCCGAAGAATCTTTCAAGGGAACCCATTAAAGCCCTGTGGAGCATAATGGGCTGATGTTCTTTATCGTCGCCTCCCCTGTATGTTACATTAAACCTGTCTGGCAGGTTAAAGTCAACCTGAATTGTTGAACACTGCCATGCCCTGCCGATAGTATCTTTAATCTTTATATCTATCTTTGGTCCGTAGAACACACCCTCACCTGCATCAACTGTAAATTCAAGACCTGAATTAACAAGAGCGGTCTTTAAGGCATTTTCAGCCTGCTGCCAGTTATCAAGGCTTCCCACATATTTTTCAGGTCTTGTTGAAAGATATACATCAAATTCATTAAAGCCGAATGATTTAAGGATATATATTGTAAAATTCAGGACATTACCAATCTCCTCTTCCAACTGGTCGTGCCTGCAAAAGATGTGGGCATCGTCCTGTGTAAATCCCCTTACCCTCAGGAGTCCATGCAAGACCCCAGACCTTTCAAACCTGTAAACAGTGCCAAGTTCAGCATATCTTATCGGAAAGTCCCTGTAACTCCTTAAATGGCTGTTGTATATCTGTATATGGAAGGGACAGTTCATAGGCTTTACAATAAAATCCTGTCCCTCCACATCCATAGGTGAATAGAGGTTTTCCTTATAAAAATCCCAGTGCCCGCTTGTCTTCCATAAATCAACCTTTGCTATGTGAGGGGTATAGACAATCTGGTAACCGTGACTGTAATGCTCCCTTTTCCAGAAGTCCTCTATAATACCCCTTATAACTGCCCCTTTTGGGTGCCAGCATACAAGCCCTGCTCCAACATCGTCACTTATGCTGAAAAGGTCAAGTTCCTTTCCGAGTTTCCTGTGGTCCCTTTTCTTTGCCTCTTCAAGTTTGTTTAAATATTCATCAAGTTCCTTTTTTGTTGGAAATGCAGTTCCGTAAATCCTCTGGAGCATCTTGTTTTTTTCATCACCCCTCCAGTATGCACCTGCAATATTTAAGAGTTTAAATGCCTTTATACACCCTGTGGACGGCACATGCGGTCCCCTGCAAAGGTCAACAAAACCATCGTGCTTATATATGGTTACCTTTTCATCAGGGATTTCTTTTATAAGTTCCACCTTGTATATCTCGCCACTATCTTCAAAAAACTTCACGGCATCAATCCTACTCATCTCCTCTCTTAAAAATGGCGCATCTCTTTTGATAATTTCAGCCATCTTTTTTTCTATATTCTCAAGGTCAGAGGGGGTAAAGGTGTGCGGGGTATCAAAGTCATAATAAAAGCCATCCTCAATCGCTGGACCTATTGTAATCTTCACATCTTTAAAAAGTTCTCTTACAGCCCCTGCCATTATATGGGATGTGGAGTGCCTGTAAATCTCAAGCCCTTCTTTTGAGTTGAGAGCGTATTCCTTTTCCTTACCGTCAGGAAAGATTATTTTTATGAAATTAGGCATAGTTCCAAAAATAACAAAAGGTATCAACCTCTTTAAATGCAGGGATTAGCAGTTAGTGGTTAGTTTTTTACTAATCCCTAAACCCTAATCTCTAACCCCTGTTTTTTTCAGGGCTGATACCTTACCATATCAATGCAATTTCTATGTGGGCGTAAGACTTATCAAATCTTATAAATTATTGTCAATATTTATTTGTTTTCCGCATTTCATAAAATGGGGCAACAAGTCGCCTTTTTTCTCTGATCCCCTGTCTTACTTTGGTCTTGCCTTTGCCACCGCAACCTTTTTCCCTGATATCATGCCCTGGTGCATGACCTCTATTACCTTTTCTGCATTCTCCTTCGGCACCTCAACGAATGTAAACTTGTCAAATATGCTTATATTTCCGATAGACTTTCCTGATATGCCGGTTTTTTCAGCAATTGATTTTACAATATCGCCTGCCTTGATTCTCTGCTGCTTGCCCACATTCATAAAAAGCCTGACCATGCCAGGCTCGCCGCCTGTTTCCTCCTGACCTGCTTGTTCGGAAACGTCAAACCCCTCTAATTGAAATTTTAAAAGCGCTGCTGCGGCCTCAATAGGCTGGATGCCTTCTGTGAGTCTATTTGCTAGTTCAAGATATGTATCAAACCTTTTGTCATCAATAAACTCCTGCACCCTTTCCTTTAATGTTCCAACCCTTGCCTCAAGCACATCCTGAACACTCGGCAATTTCCCCCTTTTGATTTTTGTCTTTGCAAGAGACTGTATAAGCCGTAGTTGTCTGTCTTCTCTAGGCGTTACGAATGTTATGGCAACCCCGCTTTTGCCTGCCCTGCCTGTCCTTCCGATTCTGTGGATATATGCCTCAGGGTTCTGGGGTATGCTGTAATTCACAACATGAGAGATATTGCTTATGTCAAGCCCCCTCGCAGCAACATCTGTTGCAACAAGGACATCTATCATACCGCTCTTAAACTTTCTCATAACAGATTCCCTCTGTGATTGGCTGAAATCTCCATGTATAGCCTCTGCCTCATATCCCCTGTTTTTGAGGTTTGCAGCAACATCATCAACCTCTCTTTTGGTATGACAGAAGACCAGAAATAAATCAGAGTCTTCTGCATCTATGAGCCTTGAGAGTGCGTCCATTTTTTCAGACTGCCTTACCTCATAGAAAATCTGGTCGATTTTGGGCTCTGTAAGTATATTCGCGCTTATCCCGATTTTTTCAGGGGATACCATATACCGCTTTGAAATCCTGATTATCTCATCAGGCATTGTTGCTGAAAATAATAATGTCTGCCTCTGTTTTGGCGTATGATTCAATATGGTTGTTATGTCGTCCACAAAGCCCATATCAAGCATCTCGTCAGCCTCATCAAGCACAACAATCCGCACCTCATTGAGTTTTAACGTGCCCCTTTCTATATGGTCTATAACCCTGCCCGGCGTCCCAACCGCTATATGAATGCCTTTTCTTAAAACCTTGATTTGCCTTTCTATTGAAGAGCCGCCGTAGATTGGAAGGGCAAACACCCTGCTGAACTTTCCGATTTTGTTCATCTCCTCTGCAACCTGTATGGCAAGTTCCCTTGTGGGCGTCAGGATAATCGCCTGAACAGAAAATTTCCTCGGGTCAACCTTTTCAATAATCGGTATGCCGAATGCCGCTGTCTTGCCCGTCCCTGTCTGCGCCTGACCGATTATGTCTTTGCCCTGCATAATTACAGGGATTGTCCTTTCCTGTATGGGCGTCGGCTCTTCAAAACCCCTGCCTGCAACTGCCTGAAGCACCTCTTTGCTTAAACCAAAATCAATAAATGTTTTAGATTTTAAATCTTTATTCTTTTCCATTTTTTCTCCTATGAAAGAAATTGAGGACACAGATTTCTAAAATACGATTACGCAGATTGTGGCACGGGGTAAATCTCATAAAGAACAATAGCAGTGGTAATGACTTTTGCGAGGTCTTTGAGATATTTTGAATATTGCGAGGCAAGATGGCTGCCAGTAAAGAACTTTATCACCATTATCAACAGTGGTGCCCGAGGCCGGAATCGAACCGGCACGGCCTTGCAACCTCAGGATTTTAAGTCCTGTGCGTCTACCAGTTCCGCCACTCGGGCATGGAAGCAACAATCTAACCAATCACCCCTCTCTCTTGCAAACTCTTAAAGTCAATGTATATCATGTCCACTCTGGATATGCCAGCAGAATATTTTGTCCTGTTTAAATAACTTTTTAGTTGCCATATAAGATTTTATATATTATATAAAGTGTAAACAAAGCAGAGAGGTTTTCAAAAATTGGATAATAGACCAGAAGAAAAAGTGCAAACTGACAGATTTTATGAGGATGAAATCAATCTGTTGGATTACTTGATGGTTATATGGAAGCGGAAGGTTTTGATAATCCTGCTGACATTTTTAACCGTGCTTTTCACAGCAGGGTATTCTTTACGCTTGCCAGAGATATACCAGTCTAATGCAGTTATTACACCAATAGGCGACAAAGGCTCAGGGGGCGGCGGTTTATCTCTCCTTGCACAATTTGGCGGCATACCGGGAATAGCCATCCCTGGTTCGTCATCTGCAGCAGAAATAGTAAATCTTATGAAATCAAATATATTAAGGGAAAAGGTTATTGAAAGATATGAACTCTTGCCAATCTTGTTTTATGAAAGTTGGAATAAAGAAAAAAAGCAGTGGAACAAAGATGGAAATAGCAGTTATGGTTTAAATCCCTTATCATTATTGCAAAAGGCATCATCAAACATTAAACCAAGGTCTCAAGTCTCAAATCCTAAATCCCAAGATAATGGCAGCCCAACGGTATGGGATGGACTGCGGATGTTAAATGGAATTGTTAAGGTGAATACTAATATAAAGGATAACACTATAACTGTCTCAGCAGAATATTACGACCTGGAGATGGCTACAAATATTGTCAACTATTTCCTTGCCGCTCTAATAGACCATATGAGCGGTGAGGCAAA
>JACRPW010000091.1 GCA_016223005.1 Deltaproteobacteria bacterium
AGTTCAACAAATGATTTTCCTTTATTCACTGCCTCAAGCGCTGCCTGATACACTGGCACAGTTCCGATAGATACAGGAGATTCTTTAATAATTGCCTTTCTTATCTTATCTATATCTCCGCCTGTTGACAGATCCATAACAGCATCTGCGCCTGCATCTACTGCTGCTTTTAATTTTTCAATCTCTAAATCTATATCAACTTTGTCCTGCGATGTGCCGATATTTGCATTGACCTTTGTGCGCAAACCCGCGCCAATAGCAAGCGGCTCAATATCATGTTTTTTATTCTTTGTGATAACAATGTTTCCCTCTGCAATGCCCTTTCTTACAAATTCAGGGCTGACCCCTTCTTTTATTGCAGCCTTTTTCATCTCAGGTGTTGTTATATTTTCTCTTGCCTTGATGAGTTGTGTCATTGTATTTCCTCCAATAAATTTCTAACCATTACTTTTGGATTTTTTGCTTTTATCACTTCTGAAATCATTGCCACGCCATTAACACCTGCTGCCATAACCTCTTTTATGTTTTTAAGTTTCATCCCGCCTATTGCAAAAACAGGTATATGGACTGCGTTGACCGCTTCCTTTAATTTTTCAATCCCCAGCGGTTTGCCATATCTTGCCTTTGACTCTGTATAAAATACAGGACCTAATGTTATGAAATCAGCACCCTGTTTTTCTGCCTTTAATGCCTCTTGCATGGAGTGCGTTGAAACCCCGATTAGTTTTTTACTGCCAAGAAGTTTTCTTGCGTCAACGACGGAAAAACTTGTCTGCCCAAGATGAACGCCGTCTGCATCAACTGCAATTGCAATATCAACCCTGTCATTTATGAATAATTTTGCCTTGTATTTATTTGTAATTGCCCTCAAGTCTTTTGCAAGTTCAAAAAGCTCCCTGCCAGATAATCCCTTTTCCCGTAATTGAACAGCCTTAACCCCGCCTTTTAAAGCATCTTCAACAACTGGGGACAGATTTAAAATCTGTCCCCAGTATCGTGGGGAAACTTGTTTCCTGTCTGTTATAAGGTATAGGTTAAAATCTATTTTTTCGCCTCTGTTGCCCATAATTTATATTTTAAAATAAATATCACTGCCGCAATTGCAACCAATATACTCACAACCTGTGCGGTTCGTAAATATCCCAGCATCAAACTATCTGCCCTGAAATTCTCTACAATAAATCTGCCAATGGAATACAAAAGCAGGTAAAGGGCGAATATAAATCCGTCTTTATATCCCCTTCCCTGCTTACTGCATGCAGGGGCATGCTTTCTCATGCCGAACCACAAAAAGAAAAATATGGACAAATTTATTGCCATCTCATAAAGCATGACAGGGTGCAGCGGTATGTTGGGAAACTCCGCGCCTGCAATACTCTCCTTTGGAAATACAATGCCCCACGGCATTGTTGTGGGCATTCCGTGTGCATCACCGTTCATAAAATTCCCGAACCTTCCGAATGCCTGTCCCAAAATTATTGCAGGCGCAACAATATCTGCCATGCGCCAAAATTCTATATTGTGTCTTTTCAGGTAAACCAATGCAAATATCAGCCCGCCAATGAGTCCGCCGTGAAATGCAAGCCCCCCGTGCCAGATGGCGGGTATTTCTTTTGGATTTGCCAGATAATAATCTAAGTTGAAAACCACATAATAGAGCCTTGCGCCTATAATGCCTGCGAGCACAGTCCCAAATATAAAGTTCATTACATTATCATCTGTTAATTGAACCCCTTTGTGTTTTACCTCTTTTTTAATGAGATAAGTCCCGACAAGTATGGCAATGACATACATCAGACCATAAAATCTTATCTGGATGGGACCGTATTCAAAAAGTATCGGCTGCACGAATAACCTCCATTTTTATATCATTCCTTCTATCGGACTTGAGGCTGCTGCGTATAATTTTTTCGGGATTCTTCCTGCCTCAAATGCAAGTCTGCCTGCCTCAACAGCAAGTTTCATCGCCCTTGCCATCTTAACAGGGTCTTTTGCGCCTGCTATGCCTGTATTCATTAAAAGACCGTCGCAGCCGAGTTCCATTGCAATTGCAGCATCGGATGCTGTGCCGACACCTGCATCAACAATCACAGGAATTTTAATTGTTTCTAAAATGATTTTTATATTATACGGATTTCTTATGCCAAGCCCTGAACCAATAGGCGCTGCAAGGGGCATGACAGCGGCACAGCCCAAAGTTTCAAGTTTTTTTGCCATAATCGGGTCATCGTTTGTATAAGGAAGAACAGTAAAACCCTCTTTCACTAAAATCCTTGACGCCTCAAGCAAAGCCTCATTATCAGGAAAGAGCGTCTTTTCATTGCCAATCACCTCAAGTTTAACAAGGTCTGTCTCAAGCGCCTCCCGCCCAAGTCTTGCTGTCCGCACTGCATCATCTGCCGTATAACATCCTGCTGTATTAGGCAGTATGGTATATTTTTTTGTGTCAATATAATTAAGGAGCGATTCCCCTTTTCTGTCAAGATTTACCCTTCTTACAGCGACTGTAACAACCTCAGCGCCTGATGCCTCAAGTGCCTTTACCATGATTTCATTTGATGGATACTTCCCTGTCCCTACCATGAGACGGGACTTGAATTTATATTTTCCTATTTTTAATACATCCATTCAAATATCCTCCTTTTAAAAGGGCATAGTGGACTGTGCGGAAAAAACCGTCAGGGTGGGAGGCTTTTAGAGGATTTTTCTCCCCTTAAGGGAGAAAAATGGTTTTTGAAGCACAGTCCACTATGCCCAATATCCTATCCTCCTCCCACCATCTGCACGATTTCAATCTTATCGCTGTCTCTTAAAACAGTTTCAGCATATCTGCTCTTTGGCACAATCTCAAGATTTAATTCAACAGCAATGCCATGCAGTTTTATATTAAGCAATTCTAAAAGACCAGAAACCGTTATGCCCTTTGCAAAAGTTTGTTCTTTCCCATTTACAAAAATCCTTATCTGACCTTTATCTTCTGACTTCTGACTTCTGACTTCTGACTTCTGACTTTTAGAAATACACATCCCTCTTGCCTGCCTTGATTTCATCAAGTTTTTTCATAACCTCTGCCTTTAATTTTTCTTCTTTAATCTCTTCAATCTCTTTTTCTATTACTGTCTTGCCGATTTCTCCAACGCCATTTTTTGCATGGTCAATTATATATTCCTGCAAGGTGAGTATTGCATTTGCTTGGCAGAATTTACTCATATCTCCTGCCATGGTCTTATTTGTAAACAATGCGCCTGTCCTTCCAACCCTGTAACAAGTTGTGCATAAACTCGGCATTAAACCGTTTTTTGCAATAGACACAATCATCTCTTCTATTGTCCTGTGGTCATCTGTAGAAAACTGCTCTGTAGTATTAC
>JACRPW010000092.1 GCA_016223005.1 Deltaproteobacteria bacterium
CAAGGTCTGTTTTGTGCCGACCGTGCTTGAGCAAGCGGCGCCTTCTCCGAATAATGCAGTTGCAGTAACATGCGGACCGCCGATTATGATAAAATTTGTATTACAGGCATTGAACAAACTCGGCTTCTCCGATGAGCAGGTTTACACGACACTTGAAAATAAGATGAAGTGCGGCGTGGGAAAATGCGGAAGGTGTAATGTGGGCGATATTTACATCTGCAAGGAAGGGCCGGTTTATACGGCGGAGGAAGTGAAAAAAATGTATAACGATTTCTAAAAGGCAGGCGATAGGTTATGGGCAATGGGTTATGGGTAAAAATAAAACCCATAGCCTATAGCCCCGTGCCTATAGCCAGTATTTAAAAGGAGTCCATCATGGCTGAAGGTAAAAAGAAGAAGATAAAACCACTTGCAACAGGCGATAAGACAATCCCGCCGGAAGGCGCAAAGATGATACCAATTTATATAATGGGAAGGGAATACATGGTTCCCGAGACTTTGACCATTATGAAGGCGATAGAGTATGCTGGTTATCAGTATATGCGCGGATGCGGGTGCAGAGGCGGGATATGCGGGGCATGCGGGACATTCTACAGGTTTCTTGGTGATTACAAATTAAGAACTGGTCTTGCATGCCAGACAGTTGCCCAGCCAAATATGGTTATTGTGCAACTACCGTTCTTTCCTGCAAATAGACCTGTTTATGACCTTGAGAGTTTAGAGAATGCGCCGCATGAAGAATTGAGGAGATTGTATCCCGAAGTTTTTAAATGTGTTGGCTGTGGCACATGCACAAGGACATGTCCGATGGATATTGATGTTATGGATTATGTTGCCCTGATGAAGCGGGGCGATTTGAAGGGCGCTGCAATAAAGAGTTTTGACTGCGTTATGTGCGGACTGTGCGCATCCCGCTGCCCTGCGCAGATTTCACAGTTTACAGCAGCAATGTTTGTGAGAAGGGTTTACGGCAAATACATGCTTCCAAAGGCAGAGCATCTTAAAAAACGGGTTGAAGAGGTAAAGAGCAAAAAGTATATCAAGATGCTTGATGAACTTACAAAGAAAAGCGCTGATGAATTAAAGAAACTATATACAGAAAGGGAAAGAGAGCCAGATTTGGCAGAGCCGGGCAAGTGGATGCCGAAAGAGACAAAATACTTGTGAATTATTAACTGTGAACGGTGAACTGAATCAAAACAGTTTACATTTTACAGTTTACGGAGGTTTATTATGAACGGTTATACACCTGATCAGTTCATGAAGTTTTTGGGGTAGAGAACTATGAAATTTGATGAGATTAAAAAAACACTTGCTCTGCATAAAGACAAATTCCGAAAAAATTTTAAGGTAAAAGAAATCGGGATATTTGGCTCATATGTAAAAGGCGAGGAAAAGAAAACCAGCGATATTGATATATTGGTTGATTTTGCTGAGCCGGTGGGGTTTTTTAAGTTTCTTGAACTAGAAGAGTATATTGAAGATTTACTTCATGCAAAGGTTGACCTTGTATCAAAAAAGGCGCTTAAACCCAGAATAGGCAGGTATATACTGGAAGAAGTTGTGTATATATGAAAAATAGAGATTTCGGAGATTATTTGCAAGATATTTTAACCTCTGCTATGGAGGTTAAAGAGTTTACAACCGGAATGAATTATGATGGATTCATTAAAGATAAGAAGACCATAAATGCTGTTATAAGAAGCCTGGAGGTTTTGGGCGAGGCGGCAAAAAGGATACCATACGAAGTGAGACGGAAATATCCTGATGTTCCATGGAAAAGGATGGCAGGAATGAGAGATAAACTTATACATGAATATTTTGGAGTAGATTTGGAAAAGGTGTGGCTGGTTGTAAAAGAAGAATTGCCTCCAATTGAACCGATTATTCAACAAATTCTAAAAGAGACAGATAGGAGAAACCTATGAGCGGTTACACACCAGAACTTAAAGAGCTTATAAAAAAGGTTGAGGCAACTAGACCTGCAAGGGTTGAGCGGGCAAGGAAGAATCAGCACTTTACTGCGCTTACAATGGAGCAGCGCAAAGAATGGCTGAATAAATATCATCCTGATTATAAGAGCGACGGCAGGAGGCCTGTAAAGGTTGGTTCAAATAAGGGTGATGTTTTTCCTGAAGAGGTGTGCGTCCTGCTTGAATCAAAAAGCAGAATCAATCCAAAGGCAATTGATTTAACAAAGGTTGATTATGAGACAGATGTTTTGGTAATCGGTGGCGGCGGCGGCGGCACAGCAGCGGCATTGATTGCGCAAGAGCATGGCCGCAAGGTGATTATTGCAACAAAACTCCGTCACGGCGATTCAAATACTGTTATGGCAGAGGGCGGTATTCAGGGCGCTGATCAGGAGTGTGATTCGCCGTATTATCATTATATTGATGTTGTCGGAGGCGGTCATTTCAGCAACCAGCCGGATTTGGTCGCTGCTATGACAAATGATGCGCCGCTTGTAATAGAATGGCTTGAAAACCTTGGCATGATGTTTGACAAGCATCCTGACGGCAGGATGAAGGTTCAGCACGGCGGCGGCACTTGCAGAAAGAGGATGCACTCTGCAGGGGATATGACAGGCGCAGAAATCATGCGTGTTGTGAGGGATGAGGCAAGGAACCGCGCAGATGATATAAAGGTCTTGGAATTTTCCCCTGCTGTTGAAATTCTGCTTGATACAGATGGCAGATGCAGCGGCGCTATCTTATATAACCTTGAGACAAAGGAATATTATATTGTTAAGGCAAAGGCTGTGATTATGGCAACAGGCGGTTTTGGAAGGCTTCATATTCAGGGCTTTCCAACATCAAATCATTACGGCGCAACAGCAGACGGCATTGTCATGGCATACAGGGCAGGGGTTAAGATGAAGGATTTGGATTCAACCCAGTATCATCCGACAGGGGTTATTTATCCTGAACAGAATGTCGGACTTTTGATTACAGAAAAGGTGAGGGGGCTTGGCTCGCAGTTAATCAACATTGACGGCGAGGAATTCTGCTTTCCATTGGAGCCGAGGGATATTGAGTCATCCTGCATTATCAGAGAGTGCATTGAAAAGGGCAAAGGCATTATGACCCCAGTCGGCAGAGTCGGCACATGGCTTGATTCGCCGATGATTGACATACTCCGCGGGGAAGGAACTGTAAACAAGGAACTGCCTGCAAAATTTATCCAATTCAAGAGATACGGCATTGATATAAGCAAAGAGCCTATGCTGGTTTATCCGACCCTGCATTATCAGAACGGCGGACTTCAGATAAATGACAATGGAGAGACATCGGTCTCAGGGCTTTATGCAGCAGGCGAGGTTACAGGCGGCGTTCATGGCAGGAACAGACTTATGGGCAATTCGCTTCTAGACATACTTGTCTTTGGCAGAAGGACAGGGAATAAGGCAGCAGAGTATGTAAAAACAGGGGCAAGGGGCAAGGGGCAAGGGGCAAAAAAACTAACTTTGGAGCATGTTGAGAAATTCGAGAAAGAATTAAAGACCGCGCATATAAAGGAACCGATTGTTGGGCCAATGATTTTGCCTGATTATACGCCTGACCATGTGAAGGCGAGAAGATGGGGAAGTTGAGGAGATGGCTGCTGGAAAAGATAAAAGACTGATTGACCGTGAAATAAAAGAATATATAGATGTTCTGATATCAAGAAATATTCACGTTCTCGGCGCATATCTTTTCGGTTCTTATGTCAAAGGCATGGCCGACGAGTGGAGCGATATTGACCTTGCGATACTGACTGGCCGGTTTATTGGAGACAGCATCGATTTTAGATTTATGCTTGCAGAGATAGCAATGAATATTGATCCTGACATCGAACCACACCCCTATCTTGCATCAGAGTTCAACGAGTCAAACCCGATTGCAGTGGAAATAATGAGAACCTGAGAAAAGGTGTTTTGAATTTTTTTGAGAATCAGGAATGTTTGGTATAGAGTCTTAAAGGGATTATGTTAAAGAGATTGTTGCAAGAAGGTAAAAAATAAGTTGTGCGTAAATCCCCTTTCCCCCTTTTTTCTTTTTTACTGTCCCCCTTATTTTGTTTTGGCTCAAATCTTGTGTTTGTCCCGAAAAATAAAAACCAAATGCATTTTTCGGGCTTACAAAATCATCATCGCATCACCGTAACTGAAAAATCTGTAATTATCTTCTATCGCTAGTTTATAAGACTTCATTATAAAGTCCCTGCCTGCAAATGCACAAACTAACATAAAAAGTGTTGACTTTGGCAGATGAAAATTTGTAACCATCGCATCCATAACCTTGAACTTAAAACCTGGATATATAAATAAATCCGTATAGCCTTTTAAATTTGGGCTTTCCCATCCGGTTCTTACGCATGATTCAAGGGTTCTTGTTGCGGTTGTGCCTACTGCAATAATTCTTCTGTTTTCCTTATGTGCATTTTTTATTGCCTCAAAAACATTTGGAGAAATCTCATAATATTCCGCCATCATCCTGTGTTTTGTTATATCTTGAACCTTTACAGGTTTAAATGTGCCCCAGCCTGTGTGCAGTGTTATATACAGAACTTCAACACCAATAGATTTTATCTTTGTAAGCAATTCATCTGTAAAATGCAGTCCTGCAGTAGGCGCGGCAACTGCACCGTCCTTTTTTGCAAAGACAGTTTGGTATCTTTCTATATCCATCTCTCTGACTTCTGACCCCCGATTGAAGCCTTCGAGGGCAGGCTTCTGACTTCTGACTCTCTTTATATACGGTGGGAGAGGCATTATGCCTATCTTGTTTATTACCTCTTTTATATCCCCTTTTGCAAAGAATTCAACAAGCCAACTTCCATCTTCATTTTTTGCAATAATCCTTGCCTTTAAACTATCTTCAAATTCAATTATATTTTCCTGTCTTATGCCTTTTGAATTGCCTATCAGACATTTCCATATTTGGATATTTTTTTTTGACAGGCAAGATGCCTGTCCTATTGATGAGGACTGCTGCTCTAATAAGAAAACCTCCACCTCTCCGCTTGTAGATTTTTTTCCATAAAGCCTTGCAGGTATAACACGGGTATTGTTTAAGACAAGCACATCGCCGCATTTAAGATAATCTGTAATTTCAAAAAATCTTTTATGCCCTATTTTGCCAGTATCACGGTGCGCTATCATCAACCTTGATTCATCCCGTTTTTCTTGAGGAAACTGTGCAATAAGTTCTTTAGGAAGGTTGTAGTCAAATTCTTTTATATCAATCATCCATTAGCCTTCAGCCATCAGCATTAGTATATCTTTTCAATCTCCACACCCTTATAATAATGCCTTAAAATGTCTTTGTAAGTATAACCCTTTTCAGCCATGCCTTTTGCACCCCATTGTGAAAGACCAACGCCATGTCCTGAACCTTTGCCTGAAAAATCAAATAATCTAACCTTGCCATCTTCAGCAACAGGTTTTATTTCAAACCGTGTGCTTTTCAGTTTATCATAACCTAGAACCCTTCTTAAATCTTCACCAGCAATCTCCAGTTTCCCATTTTTGTGGATTATCCTGATTTTCTTTATCCTGCTGGTTGGTGTTTTTTCTACAGGTAATAGTGCCTCAACTTCACCTACCTTATATCCTGCATTGTTTAATGCTGTAGAAATATCATTTGGTGTATTAGAAAGATTCCACTCAAAATTTGGGGCGAGTTCATCATAAGGGCTTTCAACTGTCTTAAGATATGGATACTCTCGTGCCCAGACATTCTGGGACGCCTCTGTCCAACCACCTGCATTTGAGTGATAAACAGCAAGGGCTAGGTCACCGTTGTATTTTAAAACCATACCTGTTGTTTCCATCACAGCCTCAAAGGCAGATTCATCTTCTGTAATGCGCCCTGAATAGACCTGACCAAGCACTGTGCCTTCCAGATGATAAGGTGCATTAGTTTTCTTTGTCTTCTGATAGAGTGCATATGTCCTTGCTATAACTGCCTGTGCCTTTACAGCCTCAATGTGCCACTTTGACGATATTTCATGATTTATAAGTCCGACAAGATACATTTCAATATCAACATCATTTATTACCATAAGTCCTTTCTCACCATGAGTTACTTCTAATTTACCCCTGAACGGACGGTTATTAAGGTATAATATCTTGTTTCTGGAAGATATTCTGATGGGCAGGGCATTAACATAAATGCCGTTAAGCATGACCCTTCCTGTTTCTTCTGTTGTAATTTTCATTATACCATTGTCAGGTACATCCACTTTTTCAGATGGTGTTTCTATGTCACCCACATTTTCTACAATCACTGCTTTTAAATCTTTGAGAACCATTATCTTTATATTTTCAGAGCTTATTGCCCTGCTTGGTATAGTTTTTGTGCAGGACATAACAACCAGAATGAATAAAAAAAGTATAATTTTAAATAGGTTGAGTTTCATATGAGTAAATATTAAGGCTCATCGTGTAACTGGGTGGGTAAAAAAGAACCATAAAGCGGTCATAACATAGCATAGAATAAGAGAAACAAGAAGTTTTAAAGAGTAACCCCCAGATAATTCTCCTCAAGAACTCTAAACCCCGTCTTTCCATATCCCCAAGAAATTCCTCATTTGCTCAACACCCCTTATTGCTTTTTTCCTTAGTTTAGTGTTTAATTTCATCAGTGGCTCTTTTCTTTATAGAATTTTTGGTTACTGTGGATTATTCCACAGAAGGGCCACCTTTTCAGTCTCAAGGGATCTAAGTATCTTTTTATTATGCAGAAAACCAATCATAGGAGGAATTATAAGACCTCATTTTGTAGAAATCAAAGATTCAGAGACCCATAAAAGTATCATTGTA
Source organism: Deltaproteobacteria bacterium (assembly GCA_016223005.1). Taxonomy (NCBI): domain Bacteria; kingdom Pseudomonadati; phylum Myxococcota; class Myxococcia; species Deltaproteobacteria bacterium. The sequence goes on from JACRPW010000092.1 coordinate 6,806, forward strand.
GATATGAAAAAATTACTTCTAACATCTATCTTGCTATTTTTCCTTTCAGCAGGCTGTTCAAACGCCGAGATGCCGTCAAGGAGTATGCCTATGACTAGCGAAGACAAAAAAGTTGAAACTGCCACATTTGCAGGGGGCTGTTTCTGGTGCATGGAGCCTCCGTTTGAAAAACTGGATGGCGTTGTTGAGGTTACATCAGGATATACAGGCGGCAACAAACAAAATCCCACATATGAAGAGGTCTCTTCCGGCGCAACAGGACATTATGAGGCAATACAAATTACATACGACACTGAAAAGGTAAGTTATGAAAAACTTTTGGATGTGTTCTGGAGAAATATTGACCCAACTGATGCCGGCGGCTCATTTGTTGACAGGGGTCAGCAGTATGCGTCTGCCATCTTTTATCATAATGATGAACAAAAACGGACAGCAGAAATGTCAAAGCAAAAACTTGCCAAATCCGGGAAATACGATAAACCAATTGCCACAAAGATATTAAAGTTTGAGGCATTTTATAAGGCAGAGGACTATCATCAGGACTATTATAAAAAGAACCCGATAAGATACAAATTTTACAGGAGAGGGTCAGGAAGGGATGAGTATATTAGAAAGGTGTGGGGGATTGAGGAAAAACCTGCGCCTGCGGAATTGAAACAGGAGAAAGAAGGCTTTAAAAAGCCGTCTAAAGATGAACTTAAGAAAAAACTCACACCCCTGCAATATAAGGTTACGCAGGAAGAAGGCACAGAAAGACCATTTAACAATGAATACTGGGACAATAAAAGAGAAGGGATTTATGTTGACATAGTTTCAGGCGAGGCGCTTTTTAGTTCTATTGATAAATTTGATTCAGGCACAGGCTGGCCAAGTTTTACAAAACCCCTTGAACCGAATCATATTGTTGAAAAAGAAGACAGGGGTTTATTTATGAAAAGGACAGAGGTCAGGAGCAAAAACGCTGATTCACATCTTGGGCATGTTTTTAATGACGGTCCACATCCAACAGGTTTAAGATACTGCATGAACTCTGCAGCCTTAAGATTTATTCCAAAAGAGGACTTGGAAAAGGAAGGGTATGGGAAGTATGGGACACTATTTAAGAAATAATCCTATTCCTTAATGTTGTGCTGCTGGTGATTCCTTTGTTGTGTGAGCCCCTGCTGCTGCAGTATGACTACTGCCGTGGCCGCGCTGTTCATGGTTGGCATTCTTCATACCCTTTGGCAGTACAGGCGCAGGTTCTGGTTTAATCGGCTGAAATCTGTTTACTTGAACAGTATGCGGGTTGTGGCATTCTGTGCAAACCCACCATCTTTTTTTACCGCCTTTTACCCACGAACCAATCCTCTTACCGTGGATGCCCATCCTCCAATCAACATAAACCTCACCATGGCATTTGCCGCAGAGTTTCTGAGGCTGGTTAAATGATATTTCATTTCCCTTATGGTCTATCAAAGCATTTGCCTTTCCGCTTGCATGATTATGGCAGTCAAGACACCAGAATGCAGCCCTTCCGTGCATTAACTGTAGCGAATTTGCAACTACATCCTGATGGGCATTAAGTAGTCTTGGGTTTTTATCTTTCGGGAACGGCACAACCTTGCCATCATGACAAAGTGCACAGTTTTTATTAGGATCAAGGTTAAAATACATGAGTTTGGCATCCCTTGGTTTTGTAACCGCCTCTTCTTTTGCATAATCGCCTTTTGTATAATCATCATCTGCTAATGCAGGCATATCACCCATTGCTGCTGTGCCATCATAAGGGTCACCCCACCAGAGGACCCCGCCTGTAGTCTTAGAGCATTTTACATTAGGATAACCAAATTGGGATACAGCATTTTCAACCCTTATTACAGATGTATAACTTTTCCCATCTACAGGCATCCTGCTCTCAAAACAGTCTGTAACAGGCTGTTCACCTTGTGCAGTTTTGGGTTGTTCTGCCTGCTGTGAAGGTGCGGCTTGTTCCGCTGCTTTCTGCTGTCCTGTCTGTTCCTGTGAATAAACTATCTTATGGACCAGCAATCCGCCTGTCAGCAAAACAATCAAAATAAATATTGAAAATTTAATATTCTTCATCTTCAAACCTCTCTTAAAGTCTATAGTCTGATGTCTATAATCTATCTTTTTAATGTTCTGCGACTTCTTTTCCAATAGCGCTTGGATGCCTTACCTCGCCGAGCATAACACCAACAGCGCCCTTGGACAATATCGTAAATATAATAAGCCCTATTGCCCAGTTGCCAATGGTTATAAATATCTCTATCCATGTAGGTGAGTATTCTGAAAACTCGCCTATTGGAGAAGGCACCATACCCGGTATCACAAGCGCCATGCCCTTTTCAATCCAGATGCCTATGAATAGAAGTGTGCATATTACAGGCAGAATGGTATAATTTTTTCTTATACGGGGTATCAAAAGGAGTATGAACGACACTGTCATAATTGTCAGGGATGTCCACATCCACGGCACCAGTTTTGATAAACCGAACATCCCGAATAAGACATATTTTATTTGGAATGAATGCTCTGTTGATGGATAGAGTTCAGTAACAATCTCTGACATGATAAGGAAGAGTGCAATCCCCAGACACCACACAGTTACCTGTGATATAAAGTTGATAGCCTTATCTGGTATTTCAAGTTTTGTAAGATTTCTATAGACCAGAAGCGCAACAATTATAATGGCTGAACCGCCTGCAAATGCCGTTGATATAAACTTTATAGGCATAATAGAGTGGAACCACATTGGTCTCGGAGGCATTGTATTAATTAAAAAAGCAGTTACTGTATGGATGCTGAGCGCCCAGACAATAGATATATATACAAGCGGCATATAAAAATACTCATTCATAGGCTCGGCTGTGTATTTTTTATACATATTATAAAAACCGCAGATGATATTTAGCGCAAGATAGACATTAAGAACAAGAACATCCCATGTAAGCATGGAATGGGGGAAATTGAATATACCTATTACAGGTATGATGTGCCAGAGTCTGTCAGGCCTTCCCATATGGTAAATAATAAATATTATGACCATTGTTACTGCAGTTATGGCAAGCATCTCGCCGATAAGCACTACATTTCTAAGTCCCTGTATAGATGATTCTTGTTGGTCGTTCGGTTCAGGATGATATGCATAATACGGAAAGACTACCGTAACAGCAGCAGCAGCCACACCAACAAGGAATATAAAATTACCTTCATACATTGCCCACGAGATTTGGTCAGTAAAGCCTGCCACTATCATGCCTTTATTTATAAGTTGTTCGTAACTTCCGTATGCCCACGGTATTACAAGGAGTCCTAGTATCCCCAGCCATGTGTAATACCTTGAGTCGCCTTTTAAGGCATAACAGAAAAAATCCCTTGCGAACTCTATGATTTTCATTACAACACCCCTTTAATCTATAAAGTAAAAGAACTTTGGATATGTATTAAGTTCAGCCTTTAACCTAAAGACCTTTTTCTTTTCTAAAATCTTCCTGACCTCGCTTTCAGGATCAAGAAGGTTGCCGAACTTCCTTGCGCCAACAGGGCATACCTCAACACATGCAGTATATCTGCCCTTTCTTGACCTCTGTATGCAGAATGTGCATTTTTCTACAACACCGCGCATACGCGGTCTGTTACCGAGATAATGGGTCTGCGGGTTCATCTCATCCTTTGGAAGGTTAGGGGCACCCCAGTTGAATCTCCTTGCCCAGTAAGGACATGCGGCCATACACATCCTGCACCCTATACACCAGTTATAATCTATAACTACTATACCGTCAGGGTCCCTGTATGTGGTTCTCACAGGACAGACCTTAACACATGGCGGTTTTTCGCACTGCATGCACTGCATCGGGAAATAAAATGCCTCCTTTTCAGGCACAAGTTCAGGCTGATAATAGTGCTGTCCCTCTAGTGTAACACCTGCCGGGCCATAGGCATTGCCTCCAACCTGAATCCCATAATCTTTACCCTTATAGGCAGTATCGCCTTCTCCCTTTGGATAACCCTTATCCATATTTTCAGGAAGAAAGTTGCCCTTTTCCATCCTTATAACCCTTATCCACTGGATTTCTGTATTATAACGGGACTGGTTGTTTTCCTTTACGCAGGCATGAACACACCTTCTGCATCCTATACACTTCTGTATATTCAAGGCATAACCAAACAAGACATCCTTCATTGCAGGGGAGCCGTCAACTGCCACCTTTTTGCCGTATTCTTCAGAATATCTTGTCTCCAGTCGGGCAATAGCCTCTTTTTTCTCCTCATCTGTCATTAGCCTCCAGTTCTTCTGAAACCACTCTGCCCATGTTGCCTTTGCCTCAGCATCATCCGAACCTGTTAGAAGGGCTGCTGCACCAAGGAGTGTGCCCGTGCCCATCTCCTTTAAAAAATTGCGGCGGGAACTTTCTTCTGTTTTATCTACAGCCGCATTACCTTCTGTATTTCTTCTCTCTTCTGACATTACACAACCCCCTGATTTTGGTAAGTCAAATAATATTTATGCCTGTTCCTTATAATAATCGATTACAAACATATCTGCCAACTCCCTTTTTTCATCATCGGTCATAAGCACAAACTTCATATTTTTCATCGCCATATCCTGACGGAATTCGTCCTTTATATATGCCTCTCTCTGTGCCTTTTCTGATTCCGTTGATACTACCTTTTTGGCTATACTTGCTGTGGATATTACTGCAATGCCGCCTATCACTGCCTTCTTAACAAAGAGCCGTCTTGATAAGTTAATTCCCTGACTACTTTGACCTTCTTTTTTTTCTTCAGTCACGATTGGGCCTCCATGATTTTCATCAATAATAGAGATTTTTTACTTTTGACAGGGTTATTCAGATTTGATGGTCTATTTTTATTAGAGCATTTAGATTAGCCCTATATCAAACATATTTTGGGTTGTCAAGAACAAAATATGAACAAAATATGACAAAATATGACAGAACAAAATATGTCCCCAAAAATCAATGTCTATTTTTGGGATGACAGCAAAATATGACTAAAAAACTTTTCGAAAAAATTAGATCTGCCAGCGTCTCGTTCAATTCATTCGGAATACCTAATGCATTTCTTTGTCTTCATAAAGCCCTTCCAAAACCTTTTTATACCTTTCTTCAACAACTCTCCTCTTAACCTTGAGGGTTGGGGTGAGTTCGCCGTTTTCAGATGAAAGCGGTGGGATAAGGTTGAATTTTCTTATCTGCTCAAATCTTGACAAGTCCTTTGACAATCCTCTTATCCTCTTTTCATAGAATTTATGGACATAGGCATCCGATAAAATCTTCTCATCTTCATTATAGATATTCCCCTGACTTTGCAGGTATATTTTCAGTTTTTCCATATCAGGGACTATCAAGGCAGCGATATACGGTTTTTTATCACCGAATACAACCGCTTCTTTAATAAACTCATCTGTCCTCAAAATCCCCTCTATCTTCTGAGGGGCAATGTTTTTGCCAAGGTCATTTACTATGATATCTTTTTTTCTGTCTGTAATTTTTATAAAACCGTATTTATCAATCTCTCCAATATCCCCTGTATGAAACCATCCGTCTCGTATAACAAGGCTTGTTTCCTCCGGCATGTTCAAATACCCTTTCATGATATTGGGACCCTTTATGAGTATCTCGCCGTCATCTGCAATTTTGACTTCAATATATGGGATTGGCTTACCTACGGTGCCCAACTTAATCTCTTTAGCAGTATTTACAGACACAACAGGTGATGTCTCTGTTAAACCATAGCCTTCAAATATTGGAATGCCGATAGTCCAGAAAAATTCAGCAACATCTTTAGAAAGCGGCGCCCCGCCTGATATGAAATATCTAATTGTTGGACATAGCGCATCTCTAATCTTTTTAAAAATAAGTTTACCTATCATAGTTTCCACAAACTTTGCTTTTTGCACTTTGCTTTTTGCACTTTTTTCATACGCCCATTTAAATACTATTTTCTTTATCCACGAACCTTTTTCAATAGTCTCTATCACCTTGTTTTTTATCCTTGCAAAGAAGAACGGCACACCTATCATAATAGTTGGATTAAAGACCTTCATGTCTGCTGCAACGTTTGTAAGACCCTTTGAATATGCAATCTTTGCCTCTTGATGTAAAACAGCCAGATGAACAAGATGCTCAAAACTATGGCTCAAAGGCAGAAACGAAAGGTATGTATCATCTTCTTTTATATCAATCTTTTCAAGAGCAGATTTTATATTTGAGACAATATTTTTATGCGTAAGACATACCCCTTTCGTCCTTCCTGTTGTGCCTGATGTATATATGATAACAGCAGTATCGTCTTCCTTTATACCCATTTTTTTATTCTTCAGAAGTTCGGTCTCCTTAAACTCCTTCCCAAGTTTAATGACCTTTGAAAAAGAGATGGCACCTTTTATTTCTGAGTCTATATCAAATATTATTATGTTTTTAAGGTCTGGCAGAAGCCCTTTAATGGAAATGATTTTTTTAAGAAGATGCTCGTTTGAAACAATGACAGCCTTTGCAGAGCAGTCTTTCAATATAAACTCAATCTCCTTTGCTGTAAGGGTGGTGTATACGGGGACTAATGATGCATTTATAGATAATACTGCCAGTTCTGATATTATCCACTCGGGTCTATTTTCAGAGATTATGACAATATTTTCGTATGTGCCGATGCCAAGGGATATGAGTCCAAGAGAGAGGTCTTGGACAACGGTCAAAAGTTCCTGCCAAGAAACTGACTTGATTGCAGGTGTCTGACCATGACTGTCTGTATCATAACTCAACAGAACTGCGGCACCCTTATCCTTTGCAGCCCTATCAAGCAAGATATGAGGAATGGTTTCCATTGAGGATTTTTTACTTATCCAAAGCCCTAATTGTTATCTTTAACTCTTTTATCATCTTGCGTAAGGTGTTTCTGTTTATTCCCAGCATGTATGCTGCCTTTATCTGATTGCCGTTTGTTTTTTTCAGGACAAGTTTTATAAGAGGCCTCTGCATAAACGGCATAAACATATCATATAGTTCACGGGCGCTTCTGCCCTCAAGTTTTCCTATAATCTCTTCAAGTCTGTCATAGATTATTGCCTCCAGCGGTTCTTTCTGTGCGCCCTTTTTCTTCGGTATTGAAAGGTCTTTTGCAGATAAAACAGGACTTGGTGAAAGAATTATTGCCTTATGCAGTATATTTTCAAATTCCCTTACATTTCCCTGCCAGTTATATTGGATGAGTGCATCAATTGCGTCCTTTGATAAGGATTTTAAATTCATGTTCATTTCTTCATGGAATCTCTGTAAAAGATATTCTGCCAAAATGGGTATATCCTCTTTCCTCTCTTTTAAAGACGGTACATTTATTGGAACAACATTCAGACGGTAAAACAAATCCTCTCTGAACCTCTTTTCTTCAACAAGTTTTTCAATGTTTTGGTTCGTTGCCGCGATGAGCCGCACATTAACACTTATAGGTTTTTTACCGCCTACCCTGTAAAACTCCTTTTCCTGAATTGCGCGGAGCAACTTACTCTGTACATCAAGAGACATATCCCCGATTTCATCAAGAAACAATGTCCCACTGTCTGCAAGTTCAAATTTGCCGTGTCTCTCTTCCACTGCGCCAGTGAATGCCCCCTTTTCATGACCGAATAATTCGCTCTCCATGAGTTCTTTTGGTATAGCAGCAGAGTTTATGGCAATAAACGGACCCTCTGTCCTTAAACTGTTTGCATGGATTGCCTTTGCGATGAGTTCCTTGCCTGTTCCGCTTTCCCCTTGTATAAGGACTGTCGCGTCAGTAGGGCTGACCTTTCCTATGGTCTTGAATATTTCCTGCATTGCCTTGCTTTTACCAATGATGGTCGTTTCCTTTGCCAGTTTCTGCTTGAGTTTTCCCTTTAGTGAAAAGACCTCATCCTTAAGTCTCTTATTTTCTATTGCCCTTTCAACAATTACGGCTAATTCGTCTAAATCAAACGGCTTTGTTATATAATCAAATGCCCCCCCTTTCATCGCCTCAACCGCATTTTTCATTGTGCCTTGGGCAGTCATGATTATAACCGGTAGGTTCTTGTCTCTATCAAGTTCAGACAATATATCAAGCCCGCTTTTTTCAGGCATGGATATATCAATAATTGCTGTATCAAAATCGTTTTTATCTATAAGTTCAAATGCCTTCCTGCCGTCTCTTGCTGTTGTCAAATCCATGCCCTTTTCCTTTAAAAACCTTTCTATTACCCAGAGTATGGACTCATCATCATCAACAACAAGGAGTTTTGCCTTCTTATTCATTACCTGCCTCCTCTTCCTTTGCAATTGGCAGAAGCACGGAAACGACTGTGCCTTTAGCATGTATGCTCTCTATCTTAAAAAATCCGCCGTGCTCCTTTATTATCTTTAATGATATAGCAAGCCCAAGACCGCTCCCCCTTTTTTTTGTTGTAAAAAACGGCGTAAATATCTTTTCAAGATTTTCCTCTGGGATGCCAAAACCTGTGTCTCTAATCTCTATTTCTGCAATATTTCCGCCCGCATATCCTTTTTCAACAAGATGAAAGTCTGTAACAATCCTTGTTAAAATCTTTACCTCTCCGCTGTCTTTTATCGCCTCTATGGAATTTTTTATAATATTCAAAAATACCTGTGTTAATTGCTCATTATCACCTAATATTGAAGGAATGCTCGGGTCGTATTCCTTTATAATGTTTATCCCCTTTTCAAGAGCGGTATAATTTTGAATAGAGATGACGTTATCAAGTATTTTATGGATGTTTCTTGGCGCAATATTTAAATTTCTTGGATTTGAAAAATCCAAAATATCTTCAAGCAGTTTATTAAGCCTGTCAGATTCCCTGATTATCAAGTCAGTGTATTCTGTGTGTTCTTTTTCCTTCAACCTTCTTGAAAGGAGCTGCGCTGCGCCCCTTATGCCCCCAAGCGGGTTCTTAACCTCATGCGCAAGGTTTGCTGCAAATGCGCCTATGAATGCAAGACGCTCTGTCCTTGCCGTATCTTGTTCAATGGGCTTGATGTGGGATATGTCTTTTATTGTTATAACAGCGCCGCTTATGTTTCCCTTTGCGTCCAGCATCGGCGCGGTTGTAACAGAAACAGCCCTTGTACTGCCGAATCTTTGAAATACACTACCTTCATATTCTGAAAAGACCTTGTTTTCCTTTATGGTCTTATCAATAATATCGTAAAGCCATCTGTCTTTCTGAAATATCTCTGTAAGCGGTTTATTTAAGGCAATGGAACTGGATACCCCGGTGAGCCTTTCAGCTGCCTGATTAAAGACAGTAATCTGCAGGGAGTTGTCAACCCCGAGCAGACCCTCTCCAAGGCTTTCTATTATGTTTTCGTGGATATTGTATCTTTCCATGTTATGCCTAAATATTAGGCATAATAACATATGGCGGGACAAAGGCAATAATAAATATTTTTGCCGTCACCCGACCTATTTTCTGCTATAATCTTTTGCAAATGTTCGGCTCAATCCTCAATTCCCTGTTGGATATTATAGCCCCGCATGTCTGTCATATATGCGGCAGGAGAGCAGACAGTTATCTGTGCAAGGACTGCGTGCAAGGCATAAATCTTATAAATGACGGCTTCTGCACAATTTGCGGAATCCCGTTTATTTCAAAGGCGTCAAGTTTACATGTATGCGGCAGGTGCATAAAGAAGAAGCCAAAGTTTACTATGGCGAGGAGTATTGGCATATACGAAGATGTGTTAATGGATGCGGTCCACAAACTAAAATATAACGGAAAGACATCCCTTGCAAAACCCCTTGGTCTGCTCATGGCAGAAAAACTCTCTTCAGCCTTCAGCCTGGAACCAAAAGCCTTTCTCATCGTCCCTGTGCCGCTCCATAAAAAAAGACTCAAAGAGCGGGGCTTTAATCAATCCCTTTTATTGGCAAGGGAGGTTGCAAAGACACACCACATCCATCTGGATTATCTAAACTTCAAGAGAATCAGATACACAGAACCGCAGATAAACCTCAAGGATAAAGACAGGCTTAAAAATGTCAAAGGTGCATTCAGTGTTAAGGATGCCTTGATATTCAAAGGCAAAAAGATTCTTCTGATAGATGATGTCTATACAACAGGCGCAACTGTTACAGAATGTGTAAAGGTCTTGAAAAAGGCAGGGGCAAAGACTGTCCATGTCTTCACGCTTGCAAGGGTTTGCAGGGTATAATAAAAAGTAGGTGGTTGCTGATAAGGTATTTATGCCTTGAGTTTTCTCATCTGCTGCCCAAGTTCAATCATTACCGCTGTTTCATCACAATTCGGAAACTTAAAACATTTTACACATTCCCCCCATATCTTGTGGGGCAGTGTTATCTTATCAATTGATGTAAATCCAATTTTTTCAAAGAATACAGGCTTATATGTCAGGGCAAAGACCTTTTTTATTCCAAGTGCCATTGCTTCATCGAGACATACATTTACAAGTGCAGAGCCTATGCCCTTGCCTGCAGCATCCTCTTTTACTGTAAGAGACCTTATCTCAGCCATGTCCTCCCAGATGATGTGCAGGGCGCACGAACCTAAAATATTACCATTCTCTTCATACACATAAAAATCCCTCAGGTTGTCATACATATCTATCAGTGCCCTGTGGAGCATCTCACCCTTATTTGCAAATGCCTCTATGAGTTTATGAATCTCTTTTATATCGTTAATCTGTGCCTTTCGTATCATTGGTTTAATGCCTCTATTATGAGTGGTTTTTTTTCAGGATTATCCTTGCAGAAGGAAAATGGCTTTTAGAAATATTCTAACGGACTTTGGACTCCAGTATCTTCTCAGTTCCCTCTATTATTGCATAGGCAGTTGCCTTATCCTTTATCACTGTCAATTTTTGGGCATCCACACTTATCTTTGTAGTCTTTGGTGTAATCTCTTCAATGTTAATATAAATCTTTAAATCCGATGCCCTTGCAATTATCTGAACACCATTTTCTATATTCTTTTTCTCAAGCTCTCTTATTGCCATATCTTTTAATGTAGTGCGGGCTGCAGATTCTACCTTGTTAATCGGATATCCTACAGTTTTATAGGCAACATTTGTTATAGTATATGCAACCGCACCGCCTGCACCTGCTATTAAAAGGGATGCACAGCCAGAGGAAAAAAGAAGTATAATTATAAGATTAAATATCGCCTTCATTATTTGTTCCTCCTGTTGTAAGAAGTTTTTTTAAAAGATTTTTAGAACCCTTACGATTATATCTTGTCTTGTCTTTTTCTACAGCAGTCGGTTTTGCCACAGGTTTTCTAATCTTTTTAAAAATATCCTTTGTTTTTATGACAATCTTTTTATCCTTTTTCAAGACAGTTCCTTTAACCTAAATTGAGCAATTTGAAATGGCATTCGCTCGCAGATACATACGCATCTGCTTCGTTGGCTTCACCGATTTGATGCTCAACATAGCGCTGCTATGCTTCCGCTCAAATCGGCTTGCCGCCTCGCATCTACGCATGTCTCGGCAAGCTTGGTGCTCATTTAATCGCTCAATTTAGGTTTTAAAAAACTCTTTCCATTTTTTATCTTTCCAAGTCCAAAGACCTCTGCAACGGTCTGCCCTATATCTGCAAAGGTCTTTCTTGTCCCCAGATTTATACCTCCCATTAACCTTTTGCCATACACGAGAAGCGGCACATATTCCCGTGAATGGTCAGTTGATGGTGTTGTCGGGTCGCAGCCGTGGTCTGCTGTAATTATAAGCATATCACTGTCTTTAAGCAATCCAATTATTTCAGGTAGTACAGCATCAAATTCCATAAGTGCCTTTGCATAGCCTTCTGCATCATTTCTATGCCCGTAAAGCATATCAAAATCCACAAGGTTTGTGAAGATAAGTCCGTTTTGTATTTTCCTCATGACACCCAGTGTTTTATGGATGCCGTCCATATTGTCCTTTGTATGTATCTCTTCAGTCAGTCCCCTGTGTCCGTATATATCGCCAATCTTACCAATGCCGATAACATGAAGACCGTCTGCCTTTAGTTTATCAAGGATGGTTTCCTCTATCGGTGCAATTGAAAAGTCTTTTCTCCGTTCGGTTCTTTTGAATGAGCATAGTGTGCCGACAAATGGTCTTGCAATGACCCTGCAGATATTGTAATCATCAGCAATCCTTCTTGTTATTTCACAAATCTCATAGAGTCTCGGAACAGGGATTATGTCCTCATGTGCTGCAATCTGAAACACACTGTCTTGAGATGTATATACAATCGGTTTTTTAGTCTTTAAGTGTTCTTTGCCAAGTTTTTCTATAATCTCTGTGCCTGATGCAGGGATATTGCCGAGATAATCCAAGCCTGTTTCCGCCTCAAATCTTTTCATTATCTCTTCAGGAAAGCCGTTCGGAAATGTTGGAAATGGTTTGTCAAGGATAATCCCTGCAATCTCCCAGTGTCCCGCTGCAGTGTCCTTTGCCTTTGATGCCTCTAGCATTCGGGCATAAGATGCAAGAGGTGACGAGACCTTTTTGAATCCTGTAATGCCGTCTATATTACCAATGCCTAGTTTTTCAAGATTGGGTATATTAAACCCATCAACAGTCTTTTTGATATTTCCCAGTGTATTACTGCCTTTATCACCGTATTCATCCGCATCAGGCAGTTCGCCAATACCAAGGCTGTCAGGGATAATGATAATGATTCTGGTTATCTCAGGTTTTAATCTATACAAATAGTTCACCTTCAAAAAAAATAGGCAGACAATAATGTCCGCCTATAGATGATTTAATATCTTTAATTAAGGGGATTACAGCACCTTGTCTATCAAAGATTTTATCTGGGTCTTAGGCACAGCACCCACTACCTGATCAACAACCTGCCCGTTTTTAAAGAGTATAAGTGTTGGAATACCCCTAACACCGTATTTGCCCGGTGTGGCAGGGTTATCATCAACATTCATTTTCGCGACCTTTATCTTGCCTGCATAAGTTTCAGCCATCTCTTCTACGATAGGGGCAATTGCCCTGCACGGCGCACACCATGTTGCCCAGAAATCTACAAGGGCAGGCATATCTGATTTTAATATTTCTGCCTCAAAATTACTGTCGCTTACATTCAAGACCTTTTCTGACATTATCTTCTCCTTTCAGAATTTGGATTTTCCTAAATATTAGAATAAGGTCATATTCGTTGTCAATATTAAAACAATATTGCAATTTATGAGGAGTAGTGGCAATATTTATTTATGCACATTGCAATCATGGGCGGCACATTCAATCCAATACACTATGGACACTTGCGTATTGCAGAAGAGGCAAGAGAATACCTTGTTATTGACAGGCTTCTCTTTATCCCTGCATTTTTACCACCTCACAAAGAGGATGGCTCTCTGATTGCCCCTGAAGACAGGCTTGAGATGGTAAAACTTGCAATAAAAAACAACCCGTATTTTGAGGTTTCTGATACAGAAATAAAAAGGGGCGGCAGGTCATATTCTGTAGATACGCTCTTGTCTTTACATAAGGAAATGCCTGATGCAGAAATAAGTTTCATTGTTGGTACAGACTCGTTTAATGATATAACAACATGGTGCGAATATGAAAGGTTATTTGAACTTACCGATTTTATAGTTGTAACAAGGCATGGTTATCCTGTAAAAAAGATTGGAGAGATACTGCCTGAAAAGGTTGCAAGGCAGTTTGGATATAATGCTGAAAAAAACAGATACATCCATGCAGAGGGTAAAACTGTAACATATCTTGCAACAACACTCTTGGATGTCTCTGCATCTGATATAAGAAAAAGGATTAAATGTGGAAGGTCAATAAAGTATCTTCTGCCTTCTGATGTTGAAAGATACATTGAGGGAAAGAGATTATACAGATAAGAAAAGAAGAAAAGGGGGCAGACTTGTTTTTCTTAAAAAATAAATCCCCTTTATTGCCGCTGTATTTTCCGAAGAAAGGGAAAGATTGCTAGTGTAGTGTCTCCAACAGATCTTTACATTTGGAATTTTTGTCATAATAGGGGAAGTGCCCTGCATTTTCTTTCAGCGTGAACCCATCAGGAGGTATTTTATGTTTGAGGATATTCAGGAAAAAATCAGCATCATAAAAAAAAGAATAGAGGATGCCAGAGGTTTTCTTTGACATAGATAAAAAGCAAAAAAGACTTTTGGATATTGAGGTTCTGACCAATGACCCGAATTTATGGGAAAAGGCAGAAGAGGCGCAGAAACTCCTTAAAGAACAGTCTAATATCAAATTTGAGATAGAAGGCATTGAAAAACTAAAAACAGGCATTGAAGAATGCGGGATTATGCTTGAACTGGCAATAGAATCTTCTGATGCCGATACCGCAAATGAGGTTCAAACAAATCTAAAAGTAATAGAAACAACTATCAACCGTCTTGAGATGCAGAGGATGCTCTCTGGAGAGAACGACAGGCTCTCTGCCATTGTATCAATCCATCCGGGGGCGGGAGGCACAGAGGCGCAGGACTGGGCTAATATACTTTTAAGGATGTATCTTCGCTGGGCAGAGGCAAAGGGTTATAAAACAGAGGTTGTTGATTATCAGGCAGGCGAAGAGGCAGGGGTAAAGAGCGTTACATTTACTGTTGAAGGCGAATATGCCTACGGCTATCTCAAGGCAGAGGCAGGGGTTCACCGCCTTGTCAGGATTTCTCCGTTTGATGCAAATAAAAGGCGGCATACATCATTTGCCTCTCTTTTTGTTTATCCGGAGATTGAAGATGATATTGAAATAGATACAAAGGATGTGGATTTAAAGGTTGACACATTCAGGGCAGGCGGCGCAGGCGGGCAGAATGTGAACAAGGTTGAAACAGCAGTGAGGTTTACGCATATCCCGACAGGTATTGTTGTCCAGTGTCAGGCTGAAAGGAGTCAGCATAAAAACAGGGCGACTGCAATGAAACTCCTCCGTTCAAGATTGTATGAATTGAAATTAAAAGAACAGGAAGAGAAGATGCAGGAATTTCACAAAGAAAAAAAGGACATTGCATGGGGGAGTCAGATACGCTCATATGTCCTTCATCCATACCGCCTTGTAAAAGACCACAGGACAAATCTTGAAATCGGCAATGC
>JACRPW010000093.1 GCA_016223005.1 Deltaproteobacteria bacterium
ATTATAGACAGGGATCACCGTATTGAGTGGATGAATAACAAGGCGGTTGAATGGCTGGGCAACCTCAAAATAGGAGAAAGGCGAAAATGTTATAGGACCATAGCATATTCTACAAGTTTCTGTAATGTATGTCCTACCGGTAAAACACTTGACAGCGGAATACCAACCCATTACGAATTTCATCTCCCCACTGACATATTTCTTGAATCACCCAAAAACAGAACCAAAAACAAAAAACCTACTGATTTTGAAGTAATAGGCATCCCTGTATTTGATGAGTATGGCAATGTATTAAGGGTCTTGGAACTTATTCTTGATGCTACTGAAAAATCTATTAAGAGGATAAGATCAGAGGAACTGATGGCACAGATAGAAAAGATGGCTGCAGTAGGACAACTTGCAGCAGGGGTTGCCCATGAATTAAACACACCCCTTGCAACAATATATATCATATCTCAGGAGTTAAGATGCATAATGGATGGAATGGCAAAGGGTAAAATTAAAAAAGAAGAAATGAATGATTATCTTGAAGATATAGATGGTGAAATCAAAAGATGTCAGATAATCATAAACGACCTTTTAAGTTTTTCTAAAAAGGTCGAGCCAGAATGGATGGAGACTGATTTGAACAAGGTATTAATAAATGTTGTGCATCTTATTCAAAAGGGAGAGATTTATAAAAATGTATACATAGTGAAAAAGTTGGATAAATCTCTCCCTGTTATAAATACCGACCCCGAAAGATTCAAACAAGTTGCATTTAATATCATTAAAAATGCTGCAGAGGCTGTAATGGATAGAAAAGACGGCAATGTTTTGGTATCTACGAAAAGAGATGGCTGTTTTATTAAGGTCATTGTCTCGGATAATGGAGATGGGATATCAAGGGAAAACTTAAAAAAGATATTTGAGCCGTTCTTTACTACAAAACCTGTTGGTAAGGGCACAGGGTTGGGACTTTCTGTTAGTTATGGGATTATAAAAAATTTAAAAGGAGATATAAAGATAGAAAGTGAGGTTGGGGTTGGCACAAATGTTTCTATCTCTTTACCTATTGAGTAGCAGATGAAAATACTTATAGTTGATGATGATGAGGTTTTTAGAAAGCATGTAACAAAAGCCCTTGCAAGAAGGGGTTATGGGGTTGGTGCTGCTGCGAGTGGAGAAGATGGTGTGCAGATTGCGGAAAATGAAATCTTCAATATAGCCTTTATAGACATGAATATGATGGGACTAAACGGTATTGATGTTATAAGAGAATTGAAGGAGATACAACCAGCATTAAGATGCATTATTCTAACCGGATATGGAAGTATATCAAATGCTGTTGAGGCTGTGAAAGCAGGCGCATACAACTACCTCACAAAACCATGCAGTATAGATGAGATAGAGGAGAGTATTATAAAGGTTGATACTGCAAAGATTTCAAATGAAGAAGATAAACTTTGCTTGGGAAATTATCACGGCATTGTTGGTAAAACCAGCGGGATACAGAGGGTGATTTCTACCATTCATAAGATTAAGGATTCCATGCTCCCTGTTCTAATCTGCGGCGAGAGTGGAACAGGTAAGGAACTCACAGCAAGGGCACTGCATTTTGACAGTCAAAGAAAGGAAAAGCCTTTTGTTGCAATAAACTGTGCCTCTCTGAAACCGGAACTTTTAGAAAATGAACTATTCGGTCATATAAAAGGGGCATTCACAGGCGCTGTAGACAGCAAGAACGGACTTTTAAAAGTGGCTGATGGCGGAACATTGTTTATTGACGAAATAGGAGACATGAACCCTATCATTCAGGCAAGCATGTTAAGATTCCTTGAAACAGGTGTATTCAGACCCCTGGGTTCTACAAGAGAAATAAAGGTTGATGTAAGGATAATAGCGGCTATAAATAAGAATATAGAAGAAGAGGTAAAGGCAAAGAGGTTCAGGCACGACCTCTACTACAGGTTAAATGTATGCAGAATTGATATTCCGCCTTTAAGGGAGAGAAGGGAGGATATACCAGCCATTGTAGATTATTTCCTTAAATCATCCTCTATAGCAAAGGAAAGATCAATTACACTTTCCAATAGTGCAATTGATGCAATGCTATCATATAATTGGACAGGAAATATCCGGGAACTTTTTAATACACTTAACAGGGCAATCCTTCTCTCTAATGAACCTGTCATAACATGCAGGTCTATAACATCCCTTCTTTCTTCCAAATCAAATGTTGTTTCAAAACCATCTATGCTTTATGAAATGGAAAAGAAATGTCTCCTTGAAAACCTGAATGCCAATAAGTGGAATATAACCCTAACTGCAAAACTGCTTGGCATAGACAGAAGAACCCTCCAGAGAAAGATTTCAATGTATCAGTTGAGATAATACATTTTTGCCACATGTGGCAAAAATATCCAAACCTCTTTATATCCAATCAGAACCATTGTTTTTAGGTCTATATTAAAATGATACCAGCCATCCTGCCATACCTTAGCATATATAATATTACCCAACTTCCATTCTAACCTGTTGAAAAATAAGGTAATTATTATTACATCGTCTTTGGCATACCATATGCAATTTTCATTTCAAAGGGATTGAAGCTAAAAGTCTCTTCGATCCTCCTCCCTTGAAGAGTGGTGGTGGCTTCCACCACTCTTCAGGACATCTAATCGTCGCAGAGGAATCTATCTGAACTCTGCGAATAATTGGTGGGTATAGCCCATCCATTTCTAAATCTATTATAGAAAGGCAGGTGATGTAAAAAGAAAATAAGATAAGTAGTAAATTTGTATAAGTAACAAAATAAGTAACAAAATTACAATTGCAAAAAGGGAGGAAACATGAAGAAACAATGGATTTTAATACTTGCAGCAATTGTTATATCTGCATGGGTAATTCCTGCTTATGCTGCTGAGTTGAAAACCAGCGGTCATTACAGGGTAAGGGGATTTTCAGTTCAAAACATGACAAGCGGTAATGCCCTTCAGTCAAGAGGTGCTGATGAGCAGTGGTCTTTTGCAGACCACAGATTCAGGCTGAATTTAGATGTATCAGAAGGACCTGTTATGGGAAGATTGCAAATCAACTCAGGAAACTATAACTGGGGTGAGAGTCAGACATCAAGCGCATGGAATCGTGAGATGTTTCTTGTATTCCCGTTAGGCGGTGCTACAGTCAAGATAGGTAAGTTCTGGGCAGAGCATCCATTTAACGGTGTCATATTCACAGGTGTCGCAGAGCAAGCATACTATATCTATCCTGTAACTTCTGACTTAACACTTATTGCTGCGTTTGTGGATGCAGATGATACTGCAGATAAAGCTATGTCAGTACATGTGCTTGTTGGTATATACAAACCTAAAGCTTCTATCTTTAGCGGGGCATTTGGTTTCTATCATGGGACACTTAATGATAGTTCTGGATCAACATATGTACTAAACGCATCTGGTTTGCCTGGAGCTACTACACTAACTAATCAATATTATGTAGAAGGAAGACCGATGTGGCTTGCAGGCCAAATTGATGCTGCACAAGGTCCTTGGAAGGTAGGTCTTACAGGTGCCTCTCAGTTTGGTGATGTGGATGTAACCATACCCGGAGGTGCTGTATTAACTAATAATTTAACAGGGTATGCCTTTGATGCAAGGGCAAGTTATGATTTTGCAAAGGCAGGCGGTCCCCCACTTACACTTGAGTTGGTAGTTGGCTATGGTTCTGGCGATGATAATGCTAATGATAATGACATAAATACCTTCACAGGACCACTCCCATCTTATACCCATACCGCCATCTTCCTTGACCAAGGTGATGCAGGAGAAGGTGGTGCCCAGCTTAGACATGCTGGACGCGCAGATCTTCTTAACACTCATAATGGTATTGGCAACCTTAAGTGGATCGGTTTAAAGGCAGCATATAAGGCAACAGACAAGACCACGTTCAAACTTACCGGAGCATCCTTCTATCTTGCTCAAGAGAAGGTAACAGGCGGAACCTCTTATCAGGATAGTGAACTAGGGCAGGAGTTGGATGCTGCACTTGTCCATAATCTGGCAAAGGGTCTTAACCTGACACTCTCAGGTGCATGGTTTATGCCTAATGCAAAAGGCTGGACAACAACAACTGCTGCTACCACAGCATCAACCGATACCATTTCCGAATATATGGCAAAGCTGCAGTTTGACTTTTAATGTAGGAAGGGCCTTGCCCTTCAAATAAAAAAAAGGGCAGTCATGGACTGCCCTTTGCTTAAAATTAAAAGGGGACTAAAAAGACCTTAAAAGGAAGAAATATATGTCAAAGAAGATAATCATGGCAGTTTCCATTGTGCTTGTTTTTGCCTCATCAGCCTTTGCCCTTGAGGAGAATGTATATCGGCAGTTTATGGGTTTGGATTCAAGGAAGGTTGTGTGGTTTCTGGCCCAGATGCATTTGTATTTTGGGGCATTTGTATTGGGCGTGCCTTTATTTGCAGTCATAATAGAAATAGTTGGCTGGCGGAGTAAAGACAAGAAGTTTGATAAACTTGCCTATGAG
>JACRPW010000094.1 GCA_016223005.1 Deltaproteobacteria bacterium
GTTGCCCTTACTGCTGACTATTCTCTGGCAAAAAACTTGAACCTTCATCTGCAGGCAGCATGGTTTATGGGCGATAACGGAATGTATGATACTACTGCAACAACCACACCCGGTGATACAGCATCAGAGTATCTTGTAATGCTCGGATGGTATTTCTAGTGTAGCAAAACTATTTAACCGATACATCGCAGTATCTTGATGGAATCAGGCAAAGAAGCCTTGAGGTTTCATAATCTCAAGGCTTCTTTATTTTTGGAGGTGATAAAAAATGGGTGTAATACACGACAACACTTCAAGACGTAAATTCTTAAGCAATGCATTTATGACATTCGGACTCTCATTTGGTCTCGGCGCACTCTTTGTAAGGTTTGGACAGTTTATAACGCCTGATAGAAAAGAAAAAATGACTGCCAAAGTCCTCATAGGAAATCTTGCAGAGATTCCGGAAAATGCCGCTACACCTCTTGAGATTTCTGGAAATAAGATTCTAGTTGTGCGTTCGGAGGATGGGTTCAATGCCTTCTCCAGAAGATGCACAGACCTCGGCTGCCTTGTGAGTTGGGAACCTGCAAAACAGCAGTTCATATGCCCGTGCCATCAGGGCGTATATGATAAAAACGGCAAAAACATTGCAGGGCCTCCTCCAAGACCTTTAGACAGATTTGAGGTAGTGGCAAAGGGGGAGAATGTCTATATACGGCTTAAGGCATAAGAAGGTGAAGATCAAATAGAAAATTATAAATTGGAAAGGTAAAAGTAAATTTAATTTTAAATTTTTTGTTTAGATATTTCTATTTAAATCTTCTTATAAGCCCTTAGTCTCAAGGAGGTAACTTATGGCAGCAGGCATTGAACATGCAGAAACAAAACCCTTAAAAGGTAGAATCATAGACCTCATTCAGGAGGATGTGCCTGACCACCTTTATTCATGGCCGTATACACTTGGTGCAATCCCGCTTGTTCTGTTCGGAATACTTCTGGTTACTGGCATTCTGATGACATTTTACTACATCCCATACCCTGACAGGGCTTATGAGAGTGTAAGGGAGATAACATACTCTATCTATCTGGGCTGGTTCATAAGGGGTATGCACAAACTGGCTGTCCATCTGATGATATTGAGTCTGTTGTTTCACATAACACGGGTCTTCATAACAAGGGCATATAAGGAAGGGGGCGAAGTTAAATGGCTCCTTGGCGCAGGCATATTTTTTACTGCCCTTGCATTCGGTTTTACAGGGTATGCGCTTGTTTATGACAATATTTCTTACTGGGGCATGATCGTTGTTACAAACATGGCAGGAGAATTGCCTATTATCGGCAAGACGCTTTTGCTACTGCTTCGAGGCGGGGAAGATGTAACTGAGATTACACTCTTGAGGCTCTATGACCTGCATACAAAACTTCTGCCGTTTTTGATTATAACGCTGCTCTTAAGCCATATACTGGCAGTAAGATTCTTTGGTTTTGCAAAATTGGGGACAGATTTAAAATCTGTCCCCACACAGGGCATGCACAAATTCTTTCCTGAACACGCAATGGAGGTTGGACTAATATCAATATGCCTCTTAATATTCATAATTGATATTACAATGCTCTTTCCGCCTCAACTTGGAAGTCCGGCAAATATGCAAGAGGTAGCGTCAAATGTATCCCCCCCTTGGTATTTCAGCGCAGTATATAAATGGATAACCATAGCGCCCAGAAATGCCGCGCTCTTTGGGGTGTTGTTCTTCAGCGCAATATTTTTTGCATATCCTTATGTTGACAGATTTTTGACAAAGAGGGGCGCCAATATGCAGAGGATTAACATAGCAGTCGGAGCAGCAGCGGTTATTGTGTTTGTAATCCTGACACTGTGGGAGATAGTTTTGTAGCATGCCGATTTATCGGCGTTTGTAACTCAAACCTTCAGGTTTGAGTTTTTCAAGGCTAAAGCCTTGAGTTACAATACGCCCAATAAATTTGGCAGCTACATCCCAAAAAACAAGGAGGTAATCAAAATGGAAAGCAAAGATTTTAATCTAATGAAGTATGCAATGGGGATTCTCGGCATCATCCTCTTCCTTGCCCTAACGCTTGTTGGATACACAGGTATAAAGGAATCAAAGGAAGAGGCGCCGAGACCAAATATTACACAAAAGACAAAGAAATGCCTTGACTGTCATATTGACAAAGGTCTGACAAAGGGGGCAATAAGGGATTGGAAGTTGTCAAAACACTCTGCAAAGGGGATTGGCTGCAATGAATGCCACATCCCTGCAAAAGGCGCGCCCGAACGAATCGTAAACATGGCGACTGCCTGTGAGAATAGAGAGGTTAGGAGAGAGGTTTCTTCAGTAAACTGTAAAAGTTGTCATGAAGAAAAGACAAAACAATTTGCCGACGGCAAGCACTCAAAGGCATGGCTTGCAATGGAGGCAATGCCTACAACAAAAGACCAGCCCCCTGCAATAATGGGAGGCGAAAAGGGGTGCGGCGGCTGCCATAAGATCGGCAGGGATGAGGGGCAGTGCGACTCATGCCACACAAGGCATAAGTTCTCGGCAGCAGAGGCAAGAAGGCCGGAGGCATGCGCAACATGCCACATGGGTTTTGACCATCCGCAGTGGGAGATGTATTCGACATCAAAGCACGGCGTAATATATGAGATAGAAGGGGATAAGTGGGATTTCTCCAAAAAAATCAAGGACTGGTATGATAAGCCGCTTGAGGCATCCTCAAAAACCCCGCGGGCGCCTGTATGCGTTACATGCCATATGCAGGAAGGCAGCCATGCGGTAAAGACATCATGGGGATTTCTTGCCTTGAGACTGCCTGAAGATGATAAGGAATGGATGGGATACAGGGCAAAGATATTAAAGGGTCTTGGAGTTGGATTGGACAGCGAAGAAGGCAAACGGAGGATACAGGAGATAGTGGTTCCGGCTGATGTGGCAAGACTGACAAAGGAAGATTGGCAGCAAGGAAGGGATAAGATGGTAAAAACATGCAGCCAGTGCCATGGCGAAACATGGGCAAAGGATGAACTTAAAAAGGTTGACGAGATTATAAAACAGGCTGACAAACTCATGGCAGAGGCAATTGATATTGTTGAAGGGCTTTATAAAGACGGGCTTCTGCCGAGACCGAAAGACTACCCAGCGCATGTGGATTTATTAAGGTTCTATGAGGTGCAGAGCGGGATAGAGCAGAAATTATATTTCATGTTCCTTGAGCACAGGATGAGGGCGTTTCAGGGCGGTTTCCACGCAAACCCTGATTATATGCACTGGTACGGCTGGGCAGAGATGAAACGGGATTTGGCAGAGATAAGGGAAGAGGCAAAGAAACTTAGAACAGAACATGTGCAGCGAGCGAAGGCGAACGGATAATAAATCCCCAAAAATCAGTGTCTATTTTTGGGTAAATCTTGGTGATTATAAACAATTTTTTATAGGGGGGGTGCTTTAAAACTTCTTTTTTCTCTTATCCTATGCTATGTTATAACTGCTTTATGGCTCTTTTTTTACCCACTCAGTTACAGACTGTGTCATAACCCCATTTTTATGGTAGTCGCAGGCTTTAGCCTGCGTTCAACCCATTGATTTTATTGACTCTCAGCGGCAACCTAAAGGTTGCGGCTACCAATTATGACACAGCCTGTTACACGATGAGCCATAATTTTCAACTAAGGAGGCTAAATGGCTCAGGAAAAGATTCCAGTTTATATTGAAGATGAAATGAAGAAGTCCTACATGGACTATGCAATGTCTGTGATTATCGGCAGGGCTTTGCCAGATGTGAGGGACGGACTCAAGCCTGTCCATAGGCGGATACTCTATGCAATGCACGAGATGGGCGTTGAGTGGAATAAGCCCTATAAAAAATCCGCCCGTGTTGTTGGAGATGTGATTGGCAAATATCACCCCCACGGCGATACTGCTGTTTATGATGCAATTACAAGGATGGTTCAGGTTTTTTCTTTGAGATACCCGCTTATAGACGGTCAGGGAAACTTTGGTTCAGTTGACGGGGATTCGCCTGCTGCAATGCGTTACACAGAGGTCCGGATGGCAAGGCTTGCATCGCAACTGCTTGGCGATATTGAAAAGGAGACTGTTGAATGGGGACCAAACTATGACGAATCTTTGAAAGAACCGCTTGTCATGCCTGCTGCCTTTCCAAATCTGCTTGTAAACGGCTCATCAGGCATTGCTGTAGGCATGGCAACAAATATGCCTCCGCATAATCTCGGTGAGATTATAGATGGACTCATTCATATCATCAATAAGCCTGATGTAAATATTCAAGAACTTATGCGGAGTATTCCGGGCCCTGATTTTCCAACCGCTGGGTTTATACATGGGAGGGAAGGGATTAAAGAGGCGTACACAACAGGCAGGGGCATTATCCAGATGAGGGCAAGGGCAAATATTGAAAAAAATCCGCGCACAAACAGGCAGGCGATTGTAATTACAGAGATACCCTATCAGGTGAATAAGGCAAAGTTGATTGAGAAGATTGCGGAACTTGTCCGAGATAAAAAGATTGAGGGCATATCAGATGTGAGGGATGAATCTGACAGGGAGGGCATGAGGATTGTTGTTGATTTAAAGAGGGATGAGGTTGCAGAGGTGATTTTGAATAATCTGTTTCTGCATACGCAGATGCAGTCAACATACGGCATAATAAATCTTGCCATTGTTGATGGCCAGCCAAAGGTATTTCCTCTAAAAGAACTCCTTCTCCAGTTTGTCCGATTCAGAAAAGAGGTTGTAACAAGAAGGACATTATTTGAACTTAAAAAGGCAAAAGAGCGGGCGCATATATTAGAAGGATTAAAGATTGCAATAGATAATCTTGATGAGGTTATTACCCTTATTAAGAAAAGCAAGAGTCCGCAGGAGGCAAGAGAAGGGCTGATAAAGAGATTTAAATTATCTGATATTCAGGCGCAGGCAATCCTTGACATGAAACTCCAGCGGCTTACTGCCCTTGAAAGGGAAAAGATTGTTGAGGAATACAAGGATGTCTTGAAACTCATAAAAAGGCTTGAGGAAATCCTTGCGAGCGAAAAACTTCTTATAGAGGTTATTGTTGGTGAACTTAAAGAAATCAAAAAACAGTTTGCTGATGAAAGGCGCACAGAGATTATTGCAAAGACAGGAGACATAACACTTGAAGACATAATTGCTGAAGAGGATATGGTTGTGAACATAACACACGGTGGATACATCAAAAGAAACCCGACGAGTCTTTTCAGAATCCAGAGGCGGGGCGGCAAGGGCAAGACCGGCATGACAACTAAAGAAGAGGATTTTGTTGAGCATCTGTTTGTCGCATCAACACACAGTTACATACTCTTTTTCACAGACAGGGGTAAGGCGTATTCGCTAAAGGTCTATGATATTCCGCAGGCAGGACCTGCTGCAAAAGGAAAGGCGATTGTAAATATCTTAAATCTTGCGCCAAATGAAAAGATGACTGCATTCCTGCCGGTAAAGGAATGGACAGAAGGAAGGTTTATTGTTATGGCTACAAGGTGCGGCGTAATAAAAAAAGTGGATCTAACAGTATTCTCAAATATCCGTTCAGGCGGATTGATTGCCCTTGGGCTTGATGAGGGCGATGAACTGATTGCAACAAGGCTTACAGACGGCTCAAAAGAGATTTTTCTCGGCACAAGGGACGGGCAGGCGATAAGGTTTAATGAATCGCAGGTGAGGGACATGGGGAGGACTGCAAGGGGTGTGAGGGCGATAAAACTTGGCAAGGGAGATGTGGTTGTGGCAATGGAGGCGCTGGAGGAAAACAGAACCATCTTGACTGTTACAGAGAGGGGTTACGGCAAGAGGACCGAGATAGCAGAATACAGAAGCCAGTTGCGAAGCGGAAGCGGAATAATAAATATAAAGGTTACTGAAAAGAACGGGCCTGTTGTCGGCATTGCGCAGGTAACCGGCGAAGATGAACTCATGATTACAACCAACATTGGAAAGATTATAAGGATAGTGATGAAGGGGGTATCTGTAATTGGCAGAAACACGCAAGGCGTAAAATTGATAGATATTGAAAAGGAAGAAAGGGTGACAGGCATTGCGCCTATTGCAGAAAAAGAGGAAGAGGGAGAGGAATGATTAAAAACAGGGGTCAGGGGTCAGGGGTCAGGGGTCAGAAGTGGAAAAAGATTTTATTTTTTCTATTACTGTTCACTGTTCACTGCTCACTGTTCACTGTAGTTACTTCTTGTTCTGATGACCCTGCAACGCATGCGTATCAAAAGGCGGATGAACTTCTGTCAAAAGGGCAGTATGCAAAGGCAATTAAGGCTTATAAAAATATTGCTGAAAAATATCAGGAAAGTATTTTAGGCCCTCAGGCGCAATATAAGATTGGACAGATATACCACCTATACATGAATAACGACATAGAGGCAATAAAATCTTATAAGACATTGATACTTATGTATCCCGGCAGCCCAGAGATTACACCTGCCAGAAAAGATATGGCAGAAATCTATTTAAGACAGGGGAATTATCAAAAGGCAATAAGTGAATACCAGTGGCTGGTAAAAAATTCGCAAGGCAGGGAGAGGGAACAGTTTCATTATGAAATTGCCATGTGCTATTTGAAAATGTCTGATGCAACGCAGGCAAGGATAGAATTGCAGGAACTACTCAAAAGCGAACCGTCTTACGATATTGTCAAAAAAATACTCTATCAGATAGCCAGCACATTTTACATTGAAGGAAAATTTAATAATGCAATAAATATCTATAATGAGATTATTATAAATTATCCTGAAGATGAACTGGCTATAGAGGCAAAGTTTGGCAAGGCTGTGAATCTGGAGGAGTTGAATAATCTGAAAGATGCCCTTATGGTCTATAAGGATATTTTAGACAAATATCCCAATAAGGAAGTGATAAAAGACCGTATAAGAGGTATTGAAGCAAGATTAAAACAGGCAAGGTAATTATGGAAAATTCAAAATTCCAAATTCCAAATTCAAAATTTGAGGATGTAGGTGTGCTTGGTGCAGGCTCATGGGGAACAACCCTTGCAAATTTGGTTGCAGAAAAGGGTTATAAGGTTAGTTTGTGGGTGAGAAGAAAAGACCTCTGCGATAAAATGCAAAATACAAGTGAGAATCCCGACTATCTCCCCGGCATTAAACTCTCTAAGAATATTCTGGCAACAACATCTCTTGAAGATGCAGTTAGAGACAAGACATTTATTATTTGCGTCATACCTTCGCATGGAGTAAGGGCTGTCTTATCTTCTGTAAAGCATATTTTTTCAAAGGAGAGTCTGATTGTAAGCGCATCAAAGGGCATAGAAGAAGACACACTTTTAACTGTATCAGAGATTTTAAAGGCAATACTGCCTGAAGCCGTGCATAAAAATATCGCTGTCCTTTCAGGTCCATCATTTGCAAAAGAGGTGAGTTTAAAACTGCCCACAGCAGTCTGTATTGCAGGCAAGGAGAAAGGGGTTTCTGAAAGGTTTCAAAACCTGTTAGTTACAGATTATTTCAGGGTTTATACAAACGAGGATTTGATTGGTGTTGAACTAGGCGGTGCATTAAAGAATGTCATTGCAATTGCATCAGGTATATGTGACGGTATGGGACTTGGAAATAATGCAAGGGCTGCCCTCATTACAAGAGGACTGGCAGAGATTGCAAGGCTTGGCAGCAAGATGGGCGCAAATCCCTTGACATTTTCAGGGCTTTCAGGGCTTGGGGATATGGTCTTAACATGCACAGGGGAATTAAGCAGGAACAGGTATGTCGGCAATATGATTGGCAAAGGGTTTAGACTGGATGATATTTTAAAAGAGATGAAGATGGTTGCAGAAGGTGTCAGGACTGCAAAGGCTGCCTATGAATTATCTATTAAACATGGTGTATATATGCCGATAACAGAGGAGGTCTATAATGTGCTTTATAAAAATAAACCTCCTAATAATGCTGTGTTTGAACTTATGACAAGGGAACAAAAGGGTGAAGTGGAATAAACAAAATAATCTTTGAGGTTGTTTGGTGGAGCTGAGGGGGATCGAACCCCTGACCTACAGACTGCCAGCCTGCCGCTCTCCCAACTGAGCTACAGCCCCACAGATATTGTCAAATCTAAAATATCATCTCAATATGTAAATTGTCAATCTGATTTTGTTTTGATTTTAAAAGTCTTGACAGCGCCCTATTATCCCTCTGCCTTATATACCTCCACCCCTCCTAAATCCTCTGGTATAAAAATCTTTACTGCCATGCTGTCTTTTAATATATCAAAGAGGTTTTGGAGCCTGAATATGGGCATTGTCCTTTTTAACCTTGTCATCGTCTCTCTTGCAACAATTATTGGATGGGTGAGTTCTCCGCCTTTTTCAACGATTATTGCGCATGGTCCATCGCCCTCTGCAAATATATCAAGGTATTTTGTGTCAAGGTATGAAAGGGCAACAACCTCTCTTTTTGCAGGCGGTCTTAAAAATTCAACATCACCGCTGTATATTCTCACAATGCCTTCTGCACTGCCGTGATAAAATGGTGCAGCATATCCTTTTGGTATCAGAATCCTTTCATAAACAACCTCTTTTGCCTCTGCCTTATCAAGTGAAGGAAATACCTTCACAGATACCCTTGCCCCTTCTTTAAACCTCTTTGATGCATCTTCCATCCTTACAGTTGGTATGCCGAATTCTACAGCGACCTTTGCTGTGTGTGAGCCGACAGAGCCCTTTTCTACAATGAATGCCTTTGGAAAGGTTTTAAGTTCTGTAATCTCAGGCAGATATTCCATAACTACAATCTCATCTTCCTTTACACCATTTACATGGTCGTTTAAAACCCTTGCCAGCCTTTCATCTCCAATTCTTTCAAATATGCGGATGTAACCTTCTCCTTCACCTGCTGCAATCGGTGATACAGTGAAAAAGAAGCTGTCTATCCTTTCAGCAGGTATATCAAAAAGGACAAGGCTTAATATTCTTCTGCTTTGCGTAAGATTGCTTACAACCTTTTTTATTTTACACCAGAAATCCCTTGCCTTATAAAATTCTACTTCTTTTAATGCATCTGTAAATCTTTCTGCAAGAAAAAGATTCTCTTCTATCTCATTCAGATACCTGCTGGCACTGAAGAGAAGGGCGTTTATCCAATGGCTGAGTTCATACAAATCACTAAGTCCTGCTATGCTTCTAAACCTTTCATTTACAATGCTGGAAAACCCCTGCTCAAGCCTTTCAAGGTTAATGTCAGTCAGATACAGTGTAAGCCTGTCCTCTTTTGTAATATTTGAATCAGATTTTAAAAGTATCCTGCCTATATTTGCCCTGATTTTGCTGTGGCTGACAATTGCATCAATAAGGTTTCCTTTTTCATAAACTGAAATAAATTCATTATATAAAGAGATGGGTTCTTTGAACCTGTCCATGAATTCAGACTGCCACAACCCTTTAATCTTTTTTGAATCTTGAACCTGTTCTACTTGAGGTTTATAAGCCATATCCAGCCAGTATGCTATGCCTTCTGCAAGTTTTATCGCTTTTATGTATTCAGGGTATTTTGTCTTTAATTCATTAAGAAGATTTAAAGCCTTTGCGAGGTTTTGTAGGTCAAGGGTATTGTGGAAACTGTCCCTTAAATCTACCGCGTGTCTTTTTAAATCATCAGGCACAATATCTGTTATGTCCTCAAAGTCATTATGAAGGGACTGCCAGTCAACACCCGTAACAAAGGCACCGGGCAGGTTCTTATAAACCTTTTCTATAAATGTCCTTCTTGCAGTTTCAAGCCTTCTGTCACGGGTATATTCTGATGCAAGAAGCAGAACCTCTTTAAATGCAAGTATGGAATCGTCTGCATCAACGTCCTTCAAACCCTCTTCCAACAGTGAGCCTGCATTTCTGTAAAATATCGCCTCCAGTTCTTTGTCTTCTATATCTTTCAGGATGTAGGCAATTGGTTTAAATATGGCAAATATAATCCTTTCATCCTTTACATCTCCTGTTTTGTATACCCCCTTTTTATTAAGGCTGTGTTTAAGACCTGTTATAATTGCATCTTTTATGTCTGTATAAATATCTGCATCTGTCTTCAGCAAGTTCAGCCCTGTATAAATGTCAGTAAGGTTTGTCTGTATCCTGCCTTCCGCCAGAAGTTTTATAACCCCTTTTTTTAGGTCTTCTTTGAAGGCAAATTTGTCATCCGTCAATGCGGGCAGGACATATTTTTTTATATCTTCAAAACTAATTGGGTTGAGGTTGTTCTTCAAAATCCTTTTTATGCCTGTTACGGCAGCATCATTCAGCCAGTCAATGTTTTTATCTAGAAGTTTTAATCCAATGTTTAAGACTTCGGATATTGATGCGTCCTCCATACCCTTGCCGTCAGCGAGTGTTTGAATAACCCGCATTCTTATCCATTCCTGTTTCAGATAAGGCAAGTCTTTTTCAATCAAAGGAATGGCATATCTCATGATGTCAGCAAGGTTTGTGCCGCTGAAACCATTGCCTGTCTTGAGTATATGCTTCACACCATACAAGGTATCATTTTTAAATTCTTCAGGCAGGCATTCCCACAGTTTTGGAAGGTATGCAGATAACTTCATAAAGTTTACACTCTCCATGCTTCCATTCAGAAGGTTTGCATAAAAGGTTTTGATATTATTCTTAAGTTCGGGGAACTTTCTCCATAAGTCAACAATCTTATATAGGTTTGATATTGAAACCCCTGTAATATTCCCTCTGCCCATTGCCTCTTTTGCTGCATGCATATTGTGTTCTTTAAAGAGGTCGTAGATTTGCGAGATTGCAACCTGTGTTTTTATAACAGAAGTTTGAGATTCTGGTTTTTGTCCCCGGTCCCCGGTTCCTAGTCCATTTCCTCCCGCAGCAGCACATATTGGTCTTATCTGAAGTATGTAAAATCTTTTATTGAAATATGCCCATTCAATATCAGCAAAGCACCCCTGCGGCAAACTGCCTGCTGTTTCAACGTCCATTGACAAATATGCAAGATACTTTATCTCTTCATCTGAGAGGACTGCCTTTTCCTGTAGTTCGTCCGGAATGGGTTTTTCTTCAACACCATGTGAAGATGCATAGTATGCAGTATGTTTTTTCCTGACCTCTCTGTAAACAACCGTCATTGCCCCCTTATCCACTTTATATACATCTGAATTGACTTTACCTGAGACAACACCCTCGCCCAATCCAAAGCCTGCATTTATCCATATCAGGTTATCCTCTTTCCCTGTCGGGCTTGCTGTAAATACAACACCTGCTGATTCAGACGGTATCATTGCCTGCACAAGAACACCCATCATAGACGAATGATGGTCAATACCTTTTCTCTCCCTGTATAGAATGCCTTTGATTCCCCAGATGGAGAGCCAGCATTCCTTTATTGCCTCTGCCAGTTCATGCCTTCTGACATTCAGGAATGTCTCATACTGCCCTGCAGATGATGCGGCAAGAAGGTCTTCTGAAGTTGCAGATGACCGCACTGCAACCCTTAATTCGTCTATGCCTGTTAATTTCTGCAGAGAGTCAAAAGAAGAATTCACCGCAGCCATTATAGCAGCAGGCATTTCGCTCTTTTTAAGCATGTCATGTATTGTCTCTGCTACAGCACCGACAATATGGGGATTGGATATATCAACACCTTTTAGGATGTCCGCTATCCTTTGGAACAATCCATACTCATCCAGAAATGTGTTGTATCCGTTTGTGGTTATGCAAAAACCCGGCGGCACAGGGATGCTTTTTTTTATCATTAGTGCAAGGCTGGCTGCCTTTGTGCCGGATATCTGTGGGGAGAGGCTTTCTTCCGAACCTAATGGGACTACAAACCCTTTAGTCATCAGTTATTCATCTTATACTGTTTTAAGTTATGCTGAATCGTATTTCTTGCCATTTCCATGAGCGCCTTATCATCCACGTCTGCTGTTTTTATCTGATTGCCTATCATTACGTTTACTCTGGCAGGTCTTATAAATATACTGCCCCTTTTCATTATGTCACGCGTGCCTATTATTGATATGGGTGTTATTGGGAAGGCAGTATTTGCTGCAAGAGCAAAGCCGCCTCTCTTGAACGGCAGGAGTTCGTCTATTCTGCTCCTTGTGCCCTCAGGAAATATAAGGATAGATGTCCCTTTCTTTAGTTTTTCCCCTGCCTTTCCCAGACCATGATATGCCTTGCCTGCATGACCCCTGTCAATAGGCACATAACCTGCAATGCTCATAGACCAGCCGATTATTGGTATTTTAAATAAACTCTTTTTGGCAAGCCATCTGAACTGTGCAGGCAGATATGCCTGCAATACAAGGATGTCAAATGCCCCCTGATGATTAGATATAAATATCTGAGGTGCGTTTGCAACATTTTCCAAGCCTTCCATTTTTACTTTTACACCGCTTAAGAAAAGGATTGTCATTGCCCAAAACCTGCCTATAAGATGGGCTGAATTTCCGCTCCTGTCAAATATAGATGTAAAGATGATAAACGGGAATAGAGAGATAGTTGTTATCAGTCCCAAAAACCATGTAGTGATAGTTCTGAAAATCATAAAAAAACCTCTTTTATAAACCTTTTGCTCTTCAACTCCTTGCCAAGTTGATACCTGATAAAATCCTCCAGCATCCGTGCACTTTCGTTTTTTATATGAAAAGACAAGGTAAGCCTGCTTAGCCCTTCAAAACCTGCATTTGCTGCAAGGGCAAGGGATTTCGCTGTGCCGTGAGAAATAGGTATACTTGGTTCTAAAGGTGTTATACATGATTGACAAATAATGCCTCCTTTTGGAGATGAAAAATATATCTTTACATCAGTGTCAACGAGTTTCTTGCAGACAACACATCTGTCAAGGTGAGGCTGATAACCAAGTATGGACAGAAGTTTTATCTCAAAGAACCTGGTGAGTGTTTCTGGCTCCCTTCCTGCATCTAGATATTTCAGAAAGTTTAAAAGGAGTTCAAAAACCCGTGTATTTTTTTGTCCTTCCTTCACCATCTCGGACAGGAGTTCTAGAAAATAACTGCCTGATGCAATTGCTTCAAGACTATGTTTAATACTGTGAAAACCATCTATAAGTTCGCACTGGTCAATCCTTACAAGGGAGGCATTCTGTTTTTGTGCGAATATAATCTTTACATATGAAAAAGGTTCAAGACAATTTACAAATCTCTTTTTACTCCTTTTTGCACCCTTTGCAATGCCGCCCATCTTTCCAAAATCTATTGTGTAAAAATTTACAATCCTGTCTGATTCCCCATAGTCAATGGAGTTAAGCAGTATTGCAGATGTGGTATAAAGATGAGACATTTCGCTAATTCAAAATTTAAAAATCAAAAGTCAAAATGACATATTAAAAATGTAAAAAATAAAAACACCTTAATTTTGATTTTTGATTTTTGATATTTGATTTATCTTTACAGGTATCCATATTTCATAAAAACGGTTGCAAGTCCCAGAAATGAAAAAAACCCCCCTACATCGGTGCATGTGGTTACGAACACGGCAGCAGATAGGGCAGGGTCTGCCTTAAACCATTTAAGTATAAGCGGTATAAGTGTCCCGCTGAAGCCTGCAATTACCATATTTGCTGTCATTGCCAAAAATAAGAGGATGCCGATTGAATAACTTATTCCGAACAGATGCGCAACAACGACAGCCGTTGCACCTGTGAGAATGCCGTTTGCAAAGCCTACGAGCACCTGATTTAAAAGCACCCTTTTTGCGTGTCTGAATTCAAGTTCTCCAAGTGCAATACCCCTTACTACAACAGTTATGGTCTGGGTCGCTGCATTGCCGCCCATGCCAGCCACAACGGGCATAAAAACAGCAAGTGTAACAGCGGTCTGGAGTGTACCTTCAAAGATTTTTACAATGCCTGCCGCAAGAAATGCAGTTGCAAGATTTACAAGGAGCCACGGCGCCCTGAGTTTAAAAGACCTTGAAGGAGGGTCAAGCACCCTTTCGTTTGTATTAAGACCTGCCATCTTGTAAAAGTCTTCAAAGATTTCCTCTTCAACAACATCCATTACATCGTCTATTGTAATCCTGCCCAGGAGCCTATCATCTGCATCAACAACAGCAAGGCTTACAGCATCATATTTTTTGAATATCTTTGCCACATCTTCCTGGTCTGTATCCACAGTTACCTTTATAGACTGTGTGTTCATTATGTCTTTTACAGGCAGATGAGGTTTTGCAAGAATAAGTTTGTCAAGCGGCACAACACCGGTAAGTTTTCCATCACTATCTGTAACAAACACATTGTGTATATCAGATACATCTTCACTCTTTGCCCTTACCTGTTCAATGGTTTCCTGAATTGTGGCATCTTCATGGACAGCAACAAGTTCTGTCTGCATTATGCCGCCTGCGGTGTCTTCGGGATATTTGAGAAGTTTTCTTACCTTAGCGCCTTCTTCCTTTTTGATGCCATCAAGGATTGTCTCTGCGTCTTCTTCAGGCAGTTCTGCAATGACATCCGCAGCGTCATCGGTCGCCATCTCATCAACAACCTCTATAAGTTCGGTGTCGGATATGGAGGCAATCAACTTTTCTCTGGTGTGTTCATCAAGTTCAAGGAGGACCTCTGATGCAGTTTCAGGAAGGAGAGATTTGAATAATATTACCCGTTCATTTTCTTCAAGTTCGGGAAAGAGTTTCGCAATATCAGAAGGGTGCAAAGGGGAGAGGAATTCCTTTATCCCTCTTTCATTGTTATCCTCTAAGCATTTTTTAAGAAGTTGTATGTCCATAATATTTAAAGACAATTAGGAATTAAGAATTACGAGTTTTTAATTCTTAATTTATAATTTTTAATTCGTAATTGCATTATGAAATGGTGCCGAAGCGGGGACTCGAACCCCGATGGACTTTCGCCCACTAGAACCTGAATCTAGCGCGTCTACCAAATTCCGCCACTTCGGCAATTTCAAGGCCAATCCAAATTATTGATATTTAATTTATACTCAAATTAAAAACAAGTCAAGAATGTAAATTACAGAATGTAAATTACAGAATGTAAATTACAAACTTAACACCCAACTTAACACCCAGATTTGACTCTTTAGACCAGAAGTGTTAGGTTGTGGCTGGTATGAGGCAGCGTAGAACAAGACAGATAAAAATAGGCAGTGTAAGGATTGGCGGAGATGCCCCTGTTTCTGTTCAGTCCATGACAAATACAGATACCCTTGATGTAAATGCGACCGTCCGACAAATCAAGGTGTTGGAAAAGGCAGGCTGCGAGATTATAAGGATTGCCGTGCCAAATCAGGATGCAGCAGATGTTCTGGATAAGATAAAAAAGAAAATATCAATTCCGCTTATTGCTGATATTCATTTTGACTACAGACTTGCGATAAAGGCAGTTGAAAAAGGTGTTGATGGACTGCGGTTAAACCCCGGCAACATCGGAAGCAAAGAAAGGGTTAAAGAGGTTGTAAAGGCAGCAAATGAAAAACATATACCGATACGAATAGGCATAAATGCAGGTTCTCTTGAAAAGGACATTCTTAAAAAATATGGACATCCCACGCCAGAAGGCATGGTTGAGAGCGCCATGCGGCATATCCGTATATTAGAGGATTTGGATTTTTTTGATATAAAAATATCTTTAAAGGCATCTGACATATGGAAGACAATTGATGCTTATAGACTACTCTCTAAAAAGGTTGATTACCCCTTCCATATAGGTATAACAGAGGCAGGTACGGTCTTTTCAGGCTCGATAAAATCTGCTGTCGGTCTCGGAATCCTCCTGTCAGAAGGGCTTGGCGATACGCTCCGTGTGTCCCTTACAGGCGACCCTGTGGAAGAGGTAAGGGTCGGCTGGGAGATTTTAAAGTCTCTGAAACTGCGTCAGAGGGGGGTCAATATAATCTCATGCCCAACCTGCGGAAGGATAAAGATAGACGCGATAAAACTTGCAACTGAGATAGAAAGAAGATTGTATCATATAACAAAACCGATAAATATCGCTGTGATGGGCTGCGTTGTCAATGGTCCCGGCGAGGCAGTGGAATCAGACATTGGCATTGCAGGTGGTGATGGTGTAGGACTCTTGTATATCGGCGGCAAGGCTGTTAAGAAGGTAAAGGAAAAGGATATTATTGAGGCGGTTATAAAAGAGGTGGAAAGGATTGCAGGATAGACATGCTTACGGTTAGAAGATAAAGATTTATTTATCCCCAAAAATCAATGTCTATTTTTGGGTTTATTGGAATTGTTGACATATGAGATGGATATTTTTC
The DNA here is from genome assembly GCA_016223005.1 of Deltaproteobacteria bacterium. Classification (NCBI taxonomy): domain Bacteria; kingdom Pseudomonadati; phylum Myxococcota; class Myxococcia; species Deltaproteobacteria bacterium. The sequence continues at coordinate 16,254 of JACRPW010000094.1, forward strand.
AGCACCAACACCCTATACCCTTACAGGCATGTTCCCTTTACACCCCATCTCCCCCTTCAAACACTTTATAACAGCCTTCTGGGACTGCTCTGTTGCCCCATAGGCTGCGATAAGCATATCAGCATCTTTAAAATGGGACAGGATATAAGGGCTTCCAAATGAAATCACAATAGAGTTTTTTGTTCTTTTTATGAGTTCAATGATTCGCTGCTTCTCATCATTTTCTATTCCTGAACTCCCCATCCATGCGGACACATCGGAAAATACGACGATTATGACTAACCCTTTATATTGATAGGCGGCATCGTTTATGGTGGAAACATCTTTAAAACTCTCTTTCCATAGAACAGGATTATGGAATTTTACATCCCCTGCCAGAACTATACTCCCATTATTAGCAGCAGATGATACAACAGCGCTATCCTTAACAATGGTAATGGACATATCTGTAAGAAGCGCAGAAAGATTTCTGCTGCGGTTATAGTCAACACCTGCTTTTTTAATACCTGATAGTTTTGCCTTTGCATTTAAAATACGCTTAAGTGCAGATTCTATAGATTCCTCATCTATCTCCTTTGACCTTATAGCGTTTTCAAGTTCTTTGACAGATATGTCAGCATCCATAGGATGGAGGAGTATATCAACGGCTGCATTGATGCATTTTGCATGGACATTTTTTATGCCATTAAGGGCTGACATATTCAAGGCATCGGTTAGTATCAAACCATTAAAGCCTAACTTATCCCTGAGTAGTTCCTTAACTACCTTTTTTGAAAGACTTGCAGGTATTGAATCTATGGCTGGGATATGCATATGCCCCACCATGATGCTGCTTACACCATTTTTAATTGCCTTAACAAACGGGATAACATCAATATTCATTAAATCCTTGTAAGATTTGGTAATAACAGGCAGGGATATGTGGGAATCTGTAGATGTATCGCCGTGGCCGGGGAAATGCTTGGCACAACTTATAAGTCCATAACCTCCCAGATTTTTTATATACTCTGCACCAAACCATGCAACATCCTCCGGCTCATCTGAAAACGCCCTTGTGCATATAATCGGGTTGTCAGGGTTTTGGTTTACATCAAGGACAGGTATAAGGGGCATGTTTATACCAACATCTATTGCCTCATAGGCTATTGCCTTTATAACATCCCGCAGGAAAGAAACATCTTCAGGTCTATCCTTCCTGACGGCTGCCCTGACTGCCATCTGGCATGGAAATATCGTCCCGCCCTTTATCTGCTGTCCCACACCCCTTTCTATGTCTGACGCTATAAATAAAGGTGTCTCTGACATAGACTGAAGTTTATCAATAAATGACCTGGTATCATTCATTTCGCCGCCGAATATTATAAATCCGCCGATGCCTTTTTGGACAAGTTTAAAGATTTCTCCCTGATAGGATTGGGAATAAACCTTATCGCCGTCCAAACGGCTGATGATAAGTTGGTATAATCTATGTGGTATAATTCCAGCCAAGACTTATCCTGACAATGCCTGTTATACACAACGACATAAATAAAGTCGCACCTGCCTGTGCCAGCACGGCAGACAGGTACAGAGCGTCAGAACAAAGAGAGACCAAGGAGCGACGAAGGTGAAGAGTGAGGCGTATTTTTAACATACGCCGCAACGACCTGTCTGCGTGCAACGCACAGGCAGGCGAACCGAGGAGCAACGCAGGTATGCAAAGTTATGACGCTCTGTATAAATTATTTGTTTCCTATGTTTCTTATACCAGATTTGTTCTTTAAATTCCATTTTAGAGAGAAATATGGTAGATATATAAGAAGTCTGTTTAAATAAACTGTTTTTATAAAGTTATGAAGTGTCCATTTTGCGGGTTTATAGAAGATAAGGTCATAGATTCCAGAGTCTCTCAGGAAGGGGATATTACACGTCGCCGCAGGGAGTGTCTTAAATGCAGCGGTCGTTTTACAACATATGAGAGGGTTGAAGAGATTCTGCCGCTTATTGTTAAAAAGGATGGACGACGTGAGCCGTTTGACAGGATGAAAATCGTTGTCGGCATACAAAAGGCATGTGAGAAAAGACCTGTAAGCGCTGAACAAATTGAGACCGTTGTTGAAAGGATAGAAAGGGTTTTTCAAGGGGTTGGAGAAAAAGAGGTCAAGAGTTCCCAAATCGGAGAGGCGATTATGGCTGAACTAAAAAAAATGGATGAGGTTGCATATGTTAGGTTTGCATCAGTTTATAGAGAATTCAGGGACATAAATGAATTCATGAGGGAGCTCAATGTCCTTCTTGATGGCAGGAAGATAAGGAAATGAGAATGGGTTCGCATGAAGATTTTATGAGGCTTGCTGTTAATGTTGCAAAAAAGGGTATAGGAAGGACAAGTCCTAATCCAGCAGTTGGTGCTGTTGTGGTTAAGGATAACAGGATAGTCGGCAAAGGTTATCATAAAATGGCAGGGCTTGCCCATGCAGAAATAAATGCCTTAAATGATGCTGGAAATCGGGCAAAGGGTGCAGACCTTTATGTAACACTTGAGCCGTGCAGCCATTATGGCAAAACCCCGCCATGCACATTGGCAGTAATTGAGAGAGGTATTAAGAGGGTTTTTATAGGCATGAAAGACCCTAATCCGCTTGTAAACGGCAGAGGTATCAGGAAACTTAAAGGGTGCGGTATAGAGGTTAAGGCAGGCATTTTTGAGGACGAATGCAGAAATATAAATAAGCCATATATGAAATATATTAAAACAGGGATGCCATTTGTAACACTTAAACTCGCTGCATCCCTTGACGGCAGGATAGCAACCTCTGCAGGCGAGTCTAAATGGATAACAGCTGATATTGCACGCAGATATGTTCATAAAATCCGTTCAAATGCAGATGCTGTAATGGTAGGGATAGGGACAGTGTTAAATGATGACCCACTCTTGACAGTCCGTGTTGCAGGCAAAAGAGAGGTGAGAAATAATCCTATAAGAATTGTTGTTGACAGCAGACTAAAGACACCTTTAAAGGCAAGGCTGCTTAATGTGAAAGAGGCAAAGACAATTATTGCAACAACTAAATATGCCGACAAAAAAAAGATTATTCAAATAGAAGGCAAGGGTGCAGAGGTTATAGTTGTTGATTTAAAAGATAGGTTTATTGATTTAAAAAAACTTATGTTGAAACTTGGCAGGCTGGAGATAATGAATATACTTATAGAGGGTGGTTCAAAACTTGCTGCATCAGCGCTTAAGCAGGGAATTATTGATAATATCAAGATATTTTATGCGCCGATATTGTTAGGCGGTGACGGTATACCTCTAACCGCAAGTCTTGGCATAAAGAGATTAAAGGATGCAGTTCATTTTAAGGATGTCAGGATAAAAAGGATAGGGGAGGATATGCTTATTGAAGGTGTGCCTGTATATAATAGTGTGTCAGACCAGAGTTTTATGAGAGATGAATGTAAAAGTTGATTAAACTGTCTGTTTTTCGGTTTTTACTGTATTTTCTGTCTTGGCAGCGGCTTCCAGTTTTTCCTTTTCCTCTTTTTGGGGGGTTACATCTATCTCGGTTTCATTGACAGACTTTTTAATACTTTTTATTGCCTTGACAAGGTTCAGGCATTCCTAAACCAAACATATTTAAAACCTCCTGTATTGTATATTAAGAGATTTACACATTAAGACTGATATGTCAATAAAAAAAACACTTAAACCACAAGACTCAAATAATATCAGCATCTTTTTAATCATATCTTTTCTCCTGCATCTTATTCTTCCATTTTTACTGCCGCAGTTTACCCAAGAGTTTGATAAGCCAGAATATATTTCAGAGCCTGTTGTCATAGACATACCAGAGGAGCAGACTCCCATTATCCCATCTGGCGAAATAGCAGATGTTCCAAAAGATGTTAAGTCTGAAGCACTAAAAAGGATGCCCGGTTCTAAAACTGCAAAGAGACTTGCTGACAGGCAATTAAAATCAGAGAGAGAAATGAGTCCAAAGTCATCTATTGGACTACCATCCGTTCCTGAAACCACACCACAGCCAGAACAACCCTTGCCCTTGTCAGAACCAGAACCTATATCTGAACCAAAACCTATGCCAAAACATCAGGAAATAGTAAAGGAGCAGGATGCAGAAAGTTCACGGGATGTAAAAGAAGAACCGCCAAAAGATGCGCCAAAGGCAAAAGAACAGGATAAGGAAACAGATGTGAAACCTCCAAAAGAAGAGATAGCACAAGTAGTCAAAGAAGAAAAAAAGGAAGGTTCAGATAGACCTGACAAGGTAGAGTTAAAAGACAGCAAAAAGGTTGTAATTGAAAAGACAGAGGTTAAAGAGGAGATAAAAAAGACAGCAGAGGATGTGGTTAAAGAAAAACCTGCCAGTTTTCCAAAAAAAGAACTCCCGAAAGATGAGAGGAGAGATATTCGTCAAAAGACTGAAAAGGAAACCACGCCAGAGAAAAAGGAGATAAAAGAACCTGAAAGGATGCTGCCAAGAGAAAAGCTCTTCCCATCAGGAGAGAGGCTGGCAGAACTTGATAAAGAATATCAACAAAAAGGGGTACCTGGTCTAGAAGAAGGAAAGACCTTAAGCCTCAATACAAGTGAATTCAGGTATTATTCATACCTGATGGGCATAAAAAGGAGGATTGAACTTGTATGGAATTATCCCTATGCCGCTGCCCGGGCAGGACAGCAGGGCAAACTTGAATTGTCATTTACTATAAAAAAGGATGGGACAGTTGAAGAGATTAAAATCTTAAAATCCTCTGGTTATGCAATGCTTGATAATGAGGCAATATCAGCAATCAAACTAGCAGCACCGTTTACTGAATTTCCAAAGGGTTTTAACCTTGAGAGGTTTACCATTGCTGCTACATTTGAATATATTATTCAGCCGTTTTTTTTTAGAAGGGATGATAGGTAAATGTGAGATATAGGGTTGTTTTGTAAGATGTGAGATGTAAGAAACGATTTTTATGGCTTACCAAAAAATGCAACTGCTTTTTTTGGGCTTACGGTTTTTTTATGGTTGGTTTCCATCTGAGTACAGGTTTTTTTGCTGCTGCTACCTCATCAAGTCTTTTAATCACTGCACTGTGCGGTGCATTTTTAACTACATCAGGAGATTCTTTTGTAATAGCAATCATGGCATCAATAAACCTGTCTATAGTTTCCCTGCCCTCTGTTTCTGTTGGTTCTATCATTAAGGCGCCGTGGACAACAAGTGGAAAATATATTGTGGGCGGATGGAACCCATAATCTATAAGTCTTTTTGCAATATCAAGGGTGGTTATGCCATTTTGAGATTGAACCTTATCTGAAAAAACACATTCATGCATACATGTCTGGTCAAAAGGCAGGTGGTAGTATTGTTTTAGCCTTTCTTTTACATAGTTGGCATTTAATACAGCCATCTCGCTTGCCTTTTTAAGCCCTTCTGCCCCCATTGTTTTAATGTAACTATATGCCCTTACCATTATACTGAAATTACCGTAAAACGCCTTTAATCTTCCGATAGATTGCTCATGGTTAAAATCAAGATTAAACCTCTTGCCCTTTTTTATTATCCTTGGCACAGGGAGATAGGGTTCAAGGAACTTTTTTACCCCAACAGGACCAGAGCCAGGACCTCCTCCTCCATGAGGTGTGGAAAATGTCTTATGCAGATTAAATTGAATTACATCAATACCCATGTCCCCTGGTTTTATAATGCCCATAATGGCATTTAGGTTTGCCCCATCGCAATATACAATGCCGCCTTTGCTGTGGACTATGTCTGCGATTTCCTGAATATTGGTTTCAAATAAACCAAGTGTATTTGGGTTTGTGAGCATAATCGCTGCAGTATCCTTGTCCATTACTGATGCTATTGTATCAGGACTTATGACCCCCTTGCCTTCCTTCACAGTTACAACTGTAAACCCTGCAAGGTTTGAACTTGCAGGGTTTGTTCCGTGTGCGGTATCAGGGATTATGACCTTTTTCCTTGGTTCTCCCTTTGCATTAAAATATGCAGCAATCATAAGCATACCGCAAAGTTCACCATGCGCACCTGCTGCAGGCTGCAGGGTTACAGCATCCATACCGCTTATCTCTTTTAAGAAACCTTCAAGTTCATACATGAGTTGCAGCGAACCCTGTATCAGTTCTGGGGGTTCGTAAGGATGACATTTTGAAAAGCCATTAAGC
>JACRPW010000095.1 GCA_016223005.1 Deltaproteobacteria bacterium
GAGAAATAGTCAAATCTGTTTTCTTTTGCAGCCTTTGCTGCTGCCTCAAGCCGTGAGGAGTAGCAGCAGCCGCATCGGGCTTTTTTATTGTAACTCAAACCTTCAGGTTTGACATTTTCAAGGCTAAAGCCTTGAGTTACAGTTTCTGTCTTCAAGGTATTTTTTAAAAACTCCTCAAGATTGTATTCGTCTCTGTAGAGCATCTTTATATCCATCTTTTCGGCAAGGGTTTTCACAGCGGTAAGCCTTTTCTGATATTCTGTATATGGGTGGATGTTCGGATTAAAGAAAAACCCCCATATATCTATCTCTCCTTTAAGGAGTTTCTTCATTGGGTAGATAGCACATGGACCGCAGCAGATATGAATTAAAATGCGTTGCATAATTTTTTTTAAAACAATTTCTCCTGACTCCTGACTCCTGACTCCTGACTTTCTTTATAAACCCTTCCCATATGTTCATATGCCAGTTTTGTTGCAATCCTTCCCCGTGGTGTCCTTTGAATAAAACCTTCCTGCAGTAAGTATGGTTCATAAACATCTTCTATGGCATCCTTTTCTTCATGCAAACTTGCTGAAAGGGATTCTATGCCAACAGGTCCGCCGCTGAATTTATCAATAATAGTCAGCAGTATCTGCCTGTCCATCTTATCAAAACCCTTTTTATCTATCTCCAGACATCTTAAAGCCTCATCAGCAACATTCTTTGTTATAATACCGTCTGCCTTCACCTGTGCAAAGTCCCGCACCCTTTTTAAGAGCCTGTTTGCAATCCTTGGCGTCCCCCTTGAACGCATTGCAATCTCTACGGCGCCGTCATCGTTTATTTCAATATTTAAGATGCCTGCTGACCTCTTAACAATAGTTTTCAGTTCAGAAGGGGCATAAAAATCCAGTCTGGAGATTATGCCAAACCTGTCCCGAAGCGGCGATGTTAAAAGTCCTGCCCTTGTTGTAGCGCCAATAAGCGTGAACTTTGGTATGTCAAGTTTGATGCTCCTTGCAGAGGGACCCTGTCCAATGATTATGTCTATGTGATAGTCTTCCATTGCAGGATAGAGAATTTCTTCTACAACACTGGATAATCTATGTATCTCATCAATAAAGAGGACATCATGCTCTTCAAGATTTGTAAGTATTGCAGCCAAATCACCTGCCCTTTCTATAACAGGGCCAGAAGTAGTCTTTATATTTACATTAAGTTCATTGGAGATGATGTAGGCAAGGGTTGTTTTGCCAAGACCAGGGGGACCGCAAAACAGAACATGGTCAAGCGACTCGTTTCTGCCCCTTGCAGCATCAATAAAGACCTTCAGGTTCTCTTTTATTGCGCTCTGACCCACATAGTCGTTTAAAGACCTTGGCCTTAAAGTGGCATCAAATACCTTTTCATCTTCTAATACTATGGGTGCGATGTTTTCTCTTTTATCCATTTGCCAAAACCCTTAGTGTTTCTTTAAGCAAGACATCAAATTTGGCATCTTTGTTTGATGCCTTAACCTTTTCCAGAGCCTTTTCTGACTGCTGTGTTTTATATCCGAGATTTAAGAGCGCTGACAGCACATCGTTATACATCTCGTCCTTTCCATCATATCTGGTTTTATGATGCACTGTCTTTGATATTACAGCACTGACCTTATCCCTTAATTCCACTACCAGCCTCTCTGCTGTTTTACCGCCAATGCCGGGTATAGACTTAAGTTTGGACATATCATTATTTGACAGTGCATGGGTAAGTTCGTGTGCATTAATCCCTGACAGTATATTCCTTGCCAGCCTCGGTCCAACACCTGACACACCTATCAGCAGTTGGAATATCTCCTTTTCCACCTGTGTAAGAAAGCCGTACAACTGCATGGCATCTTCTCTTACATGGGTATATGTATTCAGACTGATATGCTCATGTATATCAGGCAATCCATAATAGGTAGAAAGTGGTATATGGACTTCATAGCCGACACCTGCAACATCAATTATTACTGATTCAGGAGATTTGTATATAAGTTTACCTGTTATATGGGCAATCATAATTAAATACGGGCTATGGGCTATAGGCTATGGGTTTTCCTATCGCCTATTGCCTCTCGCCCATTGCCTGCCGTTATGGTGTATATGGCATATTGCCACTGCCAGTGCATCAGCGGCGTCTGCTTTTGGAATAACAGGCATTTTTAGAAGCGTCTTAACCATCCTTTGAACCTGCTCTTTGGTAGCATTACCATATCCAACAATAGACTGTTTTACCTTAGCAGGGCTATACTCAAATACAGGGAGGTTAGCCTTGCCGGCACACAGGAGTGCCACACCCCTTGCCTGTCCGAGCATTATTGCACTCCTGACATTTTTGGCAAAAAAGATGTCTTCAACTGCAACTGCATCAGGTTTGTAATCTGCAATGATATTACAAAGCAAATCAAACACTATACTAAGCCTTTCCTGCAATGGAGACTTTTTAACTGTAGAAATACTTCCGTCAGAGACACAAAATAACTTGCCCTTTTTGTTGTCTACAACACCATAACCTGTAGTAATACTGCCCGGGTCAATGCCAAGAATACGCATTTACCCACCCCCTATCTTGTATTTTGAGTTTTATTTTATACCATCTTAAGCCCATAAATGCACTCTTATTTTTGAGAGATAAATTTCTCCTTGACATTGTTTCAATAATTCGCAATAATGCAAACATGAAAAAAGAAATCTTTGAACTGCATGCATTGGTTTGTAAAACCCTTGCCAATCCAAAAAGGCTGGAGATTTTATATGCCTTAAAAGAGGGTGAACTCTCTGTTGGTGAACTGGTTGAAAGACTTGCCGTAACAAAGGCAAATGTATCCCAGCATCTGTCGCTACTGCGGCAGGCAAGGGTGGTTACCACAAGGAGAGAAGGGGTGAATATTTATTACAAGATTTCAAATCCAAAAATCATACAGGCATGCGGCATTATGAGAGATGTATTGATGGAGCAGTTTAAGGAAGGCGGAAGGCTTGCAAAAAAAATGAAGGTCTGATTTTTTTTTAAAAAAGATAGTTTCAAACTTGCGAAATTTATAAAAGCAATCAAGGCTAAAGCCTTGAGTTACCCTGCTTCCGCTCTCGCCGTCTGTAACTCAACCCTTTAGGTTTGAGGGTTTTACAAAACCTAACAAACAGGAGGTTTTATGTCCCACAATCTTTCAAGGGAATTCTTTGCAATGTATCATGCAGCGGTTTTTGAAGCGCTTGGCGATGATGCGCAGAAATACAATGTTAAAATCGGCATAACCCTTGCAAACCATTTATTAAAAAATCTGGCAAAACATCCTGAAAACGAGGAAGAGTTCAAAAATATCATAGAATCCTATTTTAAATCATCATTCCAATTTTCAGATATTGCAGATATGAAATTCGGCGGCGACGGCAGCGCATCTTTGTATGTTAAAGGCTGCGACATATGCCCCGGCAATGAGATATTGCGCGGCATGGGCAAAAAGGGGATGTGTCCGATAGCGCACCTTGTAAAATCTTTGATGGCAAGGACACTCAAAAAACATGTTGAACTTCTTGGGAGCGATAAACCGGGACCTGTTGGCGAGTGCTATCTGAAATACAAGGTTGGCTAAATGGGGATTAAATTTTGCTCCGAAAATATCTTTTTGCTGTTGATGCCTGCCCCGCTTGCAAACCCGTTGCCTCTAAAAGCCTCCCATCCTGACGGTTTGCCAGCGGGACAGGCATCAACAATATTTTTATGCCCCTTTGTGAGCCATGTAAGAGACTGAGTGAGATAAGGTTCATGTGGATTCCACCTGATAAATACGATGCGTGGTATCAAACACATCTCGGCAGTTTGTGCGATAAGTTAGAGAAAGATGCAATATTCTCTTTGTTTAAACCGAAAGGGCTTGTGTTGGATATAGGCTGTGGAACAGGGAATTATACTTATGAGGTGCAAAAAAGAGGCGGGAAGGCAGTTGGCATGGATACAGATTTTGATATGGTTTTATTTGCCAAAAATAAGGCAACGATAAAGGGCGTAAAGCCTTTGTTCATTGTCGGCAATGCTCAAGCACTGCCGTTTAAGGACAATTTATTTGATGGAATTCTAGAGGTTACTGCCTTGTGTTTTATAAGGCATCCTGAAACAGTCATCAAAGAAGCACACAGGGTTTTAAAATCAGACGGCACGATTGTTATTGGAGAATTGAACAGACTCAGTTACTGGGCATTTTTAAGAAGGGCTAAAGGTTGGTTCAAAGAAACTGTTTATAAGCATGCAAGGTTTTTCAGCATTAGCACATTGACAGAAATGCTGCATGAAACGGGATTTAAAGATTTACAAAGGTCGTCCTGCCTCCATTTTCCTCCGATAGATTCAAAATGGTTTTTAAAAATATATAAAATCTTTGAAAAGGCAGGCAGAACCGTATTCCCAAAAGACGGGGCGTTCCTAGTAATAACAGGGAGAAAGTAAAGGTTTTTATAAAAATCGGGGTTTTCACAAGGAGGTCCCATGCGAAAATTTTCGCTTGTTGAGTTTTCTGTTGAGCATCCTAAGTTAATTGTAGTTCTGTCGGTCATTGTTACGCTTATATTCATGACACAGTTTCCAAAGATGAAGACAGACACCAACCCCAAGAACATGCTGCCTGCAACATCGGATGTGCGAGTATGGAATGACGAGGTTGACGGCGCCTTCGGACTGTATGAGGACATGATAGTGGTAGGAGTTAAAAACGAA
>JACRPW010000096.1 GCA_016223005.1 Deltaproteobacteria bacterium
CCGCTCTTTGCAGCATCAGGCAGTCCAAGTTTCTTTCTTGCAGACGCTGTTGGCTCGCCAAGTCTGCTGGTCTTTATAAACATATCCCATCCCTTCTTGCCCTGAGGCGGGGTAATACCCTTTTTTGATGCAATGGTTCTCATGGCACTCATTGCATTCTCAAATCCATAGTGCTGGTAGCACATTTCAAGGCAAAAGTGGCATTCAAGACACTGCCATATAGATTTGTGGCTGAGCCACTTCTCATACTTGCCTGCCAAAATATCTTTTATCACAGCCCTTGGGTCATATCCCTCAAGGTTAAGACATGACGGGCATATGTTGTAACAGGCGCCGCATCTTGAGCAGAGTTCCAAAAGCTTAAGGTTGAGCGATTCCAAAACCTGCCTCCAATTGGACATTTATCTCATTGGTTTTTGAAAGTTCCTCGTTTAAACTCTCCCATTTCTCAATAAACGGCCGTACATCAACCCTGTGTCCATCAAGCCCAAGTTCATCAGGTTTATAGCCCATTGCAAGTCCAAGTAGTTCAGTAAAATAAAGCACAGGGATTCCAAACTTCTCACCCTCTTTTTCCATCAGGAACTGGTTGTTATCAAACTGGAGATAGCATGACGGACAGCAGAGCGCCAGTGCATCAACTTTTAGCGCCTTTAACTCCTTTAGTTTGAGTCTTGCAAAATGCAGGGCATTTTCGTGCTGGTCAATCCTGTCAAGCCCCTGTCCGCAGCACATAAGTTTTGTCATATGCTGGACGCTATCAGCACCCATTGCCTTTATGAGATTATCAAACTTATTTGGTTCAAGGGGGTCATCATTCTTTAAGGCATGGCTGGGTCTTATCATGTGACAGCCGTAATGTATAGCAATTCTCATCCCATTAAACGGCTGGACAATCTTATTTTTTATCTTAGGAATGCCAACCTCATCATGAAAAAACGGCACGAGATGACGGAGTTTATTCCTGCCCTTAAACTCAAGCCCAACCTCATTTAAAATAGAATTAACCTTACCTTTTTCTTTGTGGTTTAAATGGAGTTCTGAATGGACAGTAGCAAGGTTTGATACACACCCTGTGCAAGGGCTGACAAGGTCAACCCCTGCCCTGTCAATAACTGCAATATTCCTTGCAGCAGTCAAAACCCACAAGCCGTGGTCAATATTATTTACGAGGGATTTTTCAGGACAGCATGTAAAACCATCTAAATCCCTGTATGGCAGACCAAACCCTTCCAAAATCATCCTTGTTGATTTCTCAAGGAATGGGAATCGGGTTTGAATCGTACAGCCCCAAAAGATAGCAAAGTCCTTCATTATAATTTTTCTCCATAAATAGAGGCTATAGGCAATGGGCTATAGGTTATGGGATTTTCTATTGCCTATTGCCCATAGCCCATTGCCTGTATCTTTTATTATGCCGGTAAACAGCAGTCAACAGGACAAACTTCAGCGCACTTGGGTGCATCGTAATAGCCCTTACATTCCACACATACATTAGGGTCTATCACATAGATATCACCTTCGCTTATAGCGTTGGTAGGACACTCAGGGAGACACACTCCACATGCCACACAGTCTTCTGTAATTTTCAAAGACACTTTTCGTTACCTCCTTTCAAAGATGTATTAGGGTCTTACACATCACTTTTCACCCTAAATTTTTGTATACAGTATATAATAATTAAACATACTCCAAAATACAAGATTTTTTTTAATTTTTTTTAATAAGAAACCCTAAAACAGATATAGAATCTTCGAAAATCTAAAAAAATCCTTTTAGAATAATATATTGAAGTGTGTATAATTACTATCTTACGAAAAATCCCAGCAGAAATGCCTTATAATACACCATCAGATTTAATGAGACCATGAAGCCTAGTATAAGCAGCAAGAAGGCACAGCCTGCAATAACAGTATTTACCCTGCCGATTTTTTCTACAATCCCTTCAACAGCCAGAGAAAAGGCAATGCCTGTTATGATAAATGCTGCACACAAGCCTGTGCCATAGGCTGCGAGAAGTGTAAAACCCCTTGCAGCATTTTCTTTGATGCTGGCAAAGTTTAATATGTTTGACAGGACAGGCGGGATGCACGGCGAATATGCTGTTGCAAAAGACACACCGAGAAAGAACGTTGTAAATAAAAAGATGCGGCTTGATGCAATAGGCAGAACATATCTGAAAACCCCGACCCCCACCATCAGAAGACCTATAAGGATAATGAATATGCCTGATATGAGTCTGAAGACCTTTATATTGTAAAGGATGTAACTGCTTAGGTATGTGCTGGATGAGCCGAGTATTGCAAATATTATACTAAAGCCGATTGTGTATGCAAAACCTGCGGCAAACATGCGGATTATAGACTGTCTAAAAATATCCCTTTCGCATGTCAGATGAAACCCGAGCATAAATGCCATAAAAAATGGGCTTATCTGCAGAAGGCATACCTGCCATATTGAAAAGAACGAGGAAAACCCACCCCAGAATGCTGTAAAAATACTGATATTAGATTCCATTAAAGTATTTCCTCAACCCACTTTGATAATTTTTCTGCCTCCAGAATCCTGCCGTAGAATGCGGATTTTATCCTGCCGTCTCTTGTTATAAAAAATGTTGTTGGAGGCGCATTAACACCGTAAGTCATAGCGATTTTATCACCTTTATCAAACCCAGTTTGAAAAGGGAATTCTTGTTTATCAAGAAACTTCTTAAACTTTCTCTCCTTGTCCTGAATCCCTATCATCAAAAACTCCACGCCTTGCGGATGATATTTATTATATACCTCTTTAAACACAGGCGCACTCTCATTTGAGCAAGGACACCAAGAAGACATAAATGTAATGACAATGGGTTTATCCTTAAATGTATCCAGAGTGGCAGTGCCGCTGTTTGTAAGATTAAGGGTAAATGGAAAGGCAGGCTCGCCGATTTTGACATTCGGATGTGTGCCGCGTGTCCCCGGCGGAGGATTGCAGCCTGATAATGCAAAAGATAAAAGTATCGTCGCTATCGCAGCACTGGATATTGTTCTATATCTGTTATTCATATAAATTATTCTGCAATTTCAAGAGTTGCAGGTTAGTATTGCTTGATAATTATTGATGATGCCTCAACAGCACAAAGCCATCTTTTTTGGTAATATATTCCTTAAAATCCTCATCCACTACCTTGCCTGTAATGGATGAGGCGTGGCGGAGATAAATCTGTTTTCCTGTTTTGATAACAATGCCCACATGGGAGACATCAAGCCAAGCCTCTTGAGAATACATTCCAGCATAATCACCTGTTTTGAGTTTATTAAAAATTGAATTATCCACATCTTCAGCAGGTATATATCTGATCTCTCTTTCTTTCACAGGTACCCCATGTATGATATACCCCGCATCCCCTTTCATGTTCAACCTCTTTTGAATAACTTTAGCCTTTTCTCCACCTATCTTGCCTGTCAAATCCTTAACAAACCCTAAATCTATCCAATCTGTAAAAAAATGGTTTCTATTTTCAAATGTAACTTTTCCTTGCTTATATCTCACAATTTTTAGATTTTTTATGAATTCAGAGAATGAATCAGACAAACGCATTGCCTCAATGTATTCAATAAAGGTCATGCAGTCCATCCCTTCAAGATTTACGACAAATATTTCAGGTGTATTTGCATCGCCAACCCATTCCCTGCTTAAAGCCTGCGATGACAAGGTTGATGCCTTATAATCAACACCAAGAAACATTTTTGAAAGAAAGTCTATCCTTTCCCCTGCATCGTTTATTTTAGAAGATTCTTGCAGTATGCGGTCAAGTTCATCCACAGTCCACTTGCCCAGCAGGATTTGAGTGTTTTCATTTTTCAAGGTATGCATTGATACAAGTTATACATAGCGACATAAATAAAGCCGCACCTGCCTGTGCCAGCACGGCAGACAGGTACATAGCGTCAGAACAAAGCACGACCCATGCTTCGCATGGGTGCCCCGGGCGCGACAAAAGCGAGGAGTGAGGCGTATTTTAAGCATACGCCGCAACGACCTGTCTGCGTGCAACGCACAGGCAGG
>JACRPW010000097.1 GCA_016223005.1 Deltaproteobacteria bacterium
AAACAGAGTTCCCTGTTTCGGTTGATAACAAGAAGATTATTATTGTTGACGATGTCCTGTTTACAGGAAGGACTATAAGGGCTGCAATGAATGTAATCATGGACTTTGGAAGGCCTAAAAATATTCAACTAGCATGTTTAATTGACAGGGGGCATCGGGAACTGCCCATAAGACCTGACTATGTCGGCAAAAATGTGCCGACATCAATGCAAGAGGATGTCAAGGTGCATTTAAAAGAGATAGATGGCATTGATGAGGTTATTGTAGAGGAGTCCAAGATGGTATGAAACTTAAAAGGAAAGACATACTAGGGGTTGAGGAACTGGAAAGGGATGAGATAGAACTGATTCTAAAGACTGCTGAAACATTTAAAGAAGTCTCTGAAAGGGAAATCAAAAAAGTCCCGACACTCCGCGGCAGGACGATTATAAACCTGTTTTATGAACCATCAACAAGGACGCGGACATCATTTGAGATTGCGGCAAAAAGAATGAGCGCAGACGCTGTCAATATCTCTGCATCATCTTCAAGCATTGTAAAAGGCGAGACATTGAGAGACACTGCAAAAAATCTTGAGGCAATGAACCCGGACTGCATTGTCCTAAGACATTCCTCAAGCGGTGCGCCGCATATCTTATCAAAACTTGTCCAATGCCCTGTTATAAACGCAGGAGACGGCTGCCATGAGCATCCGAGTCAGGCATTGCTTGACTTGCTGACGGTTAAAGAAAGACTTGGAAGGATAGAGGGTTTAAAGGTTGCAATCATCGGCGACATCCTTCATTCAAGAGTTGCAAGAAGCAATATCTACGGATGGGTAAAACTAGGCGCAGAGGTAAGAGTTGCAGGGCTTCCTACAATGCTCCCTTGTGAAATTGAAAAGATGGGATGCAGGGTTTTTTATAATATTGAAGATGCAATAAAAGATGCGGATGTCATAATGATGTTGAGGATTCAACTGGAAAGGCAGAAGGCGGGCTTGTTTCCAAGTGTCAGGGAGTATTCAAGACTTTTCGGTCTGGATGCAAAGAAACTTGAGACAGCAAAGAAAGATGTGATTATTCTCCATCCCGGCCCTATAAACAGGGGTGTGGAAATTTCATCTGATATTGCAGACGGCAAATATTCTTTGATTTTAGACCAAGTGAAAAACGGCGTTGCAGTAAGGATGGCATTATTTTATCTCCTTCTCGGAGGCAGTCGTGAATAAAATTAAAGCCCCCACCCCACACCCCCCAGCCTCAAGCCTCTTAATAAAAGGCGGCAGAGTTGTTGACCCTGCAAATGGGATTGACGGGATTTTTGATATTTATTGTGTTGACTGGAAGATTGCTGCAATAGAAAAGTCAGGAGTCAGGAGTAGGGAGTCGGGAGTCAGGAGTATTGACGCAGCCGGCTTAATTGTCTGTCCAGGCTTTATTGACATGCACACGCATTTAAGGGAGCCGGGATATGAATATAAAGAGGATATAAAAACAGGGACAATGGCAGCAGCAGCAGGAGGTTGGACAAGCGTAGCGTGTATGGCAAACACAGACCCTGTGAATGACAATTCGTCTGTAACAGACTACATATTAAAAAAAGCAAAAGAAGAAGGCATTGTCCATGTCCTTCCAATCGGCGCAGTAACAAAAGGTCTTAAAGGCGAGACCCTTGCAGAGATTGGCGAATTAAAAGACGCTGGATGTATTGCGATATCGGATGACGGCAGGACCATTATGAACAGCCGCATAATGAGGCTGGCAATGGAGTATTCAAAACCCTTTAATTTACCTGTCATTTCGCATTGCGAGGATTTAAGCCTTGCATTAGACGGCGTTATGAATGAGGGCTTTATCTCAACGAAACTTGGTTTAAAAGGCATTCCGAATGCAGTTGAGGATGTTATGGTTGCAAGGGATATTGCATTGGCAGAACGGACAGGCGCAAAACTGCACATTGCGCACATATCCACAAAAGGCGCTGTTGAACTTGTGAGGAATGCAAAGAAAAGGGGCATAAATGTTACAGCAGAGGCTGCGCCGCATCATTTCACATTAACAGACGAGGCGGTGAGCGGCTACAACACAAATGCAAAGATGAATCCGCCGCTTCGCAGTCCAGAAGATGTTGAAGCAATAAAAATTGGGTTAAAAGACGGCACAATAGATGCAATTGCCACAGACCATGCGCCGCAGAATACTGATGAGAAGGATGTGGAATTTGATAAGGCGGCAAATGGGATTATTGGTCTGGAAACTGCATTTCCATTATCTTTAAGACTTGTTGACGAGGGGGTTTTATCCATGAGCGCACTTATTGAAAAACTCTCTGCAAACCCGGCAAGGATTTTAGAACTTGCTCAAAAAGGTTCTCTAAAAGTCGGCAATGACGCAGACATAACAATTATTGACTTAAATAAGGAATGGGTTGTTGACGCAGACAAACTAAAATCCAAAAGCAAAAACACTCCGTTTGATGGATGGAGGATGAAGGGAATGGCTTCAAAAACGATTGTGGCAGGGAAGGTAGTTTATGAAGGATAAAAATACAAAGCATTTCGGGTAGGATGTGGGATTGAGATGAAGGAGAAAGACCTTTGCGACCTATGTGGCGGGGAATTGGAGCATAAAAAAATAGATTTGGAGGTTCACATCCAAAAAGAACTGATAATCTGTGAAGACCTGCCTGCAGATATATGCAAACAGTGCGGTGAAAAATACTTCAGCGCCGATGTTTCTTCAAAGATCGACATATTTATTAAAAGGTATCAGAAAAAAAGGCCTTCACGGTATATCCTGTTCGGTTTTTTCCGGGGAGGTGGTGTTGAAGTAGGGCTTGTGGAAAAACGGATACCAAGGGCAAATCTCACAAAAGACATGGCAAAGGCAGTTGACATAGATACCCCCGCCTTTACAGGCGGGGTTCTTTTTACAGGTCAAGCTGCGCTTGTCCTGTGTCTTCCTCTGTCTGCATTTCAACATACTTCCTTATTATTTCCTCATTGATACCTACCGTTGAGACGAAAAATCCTTTAGACCAAATGCCCTGTCTATCCCAATATACCTTCTCAAGAAAACGAAACTTCAAACTCAAATGCGAAGGAAAAGGGGACACCCATTAAAAGGCACCCTGTCAAGAGAAAAAACTATCCCGAAGTAAGAAAAAGTATTTTTTCCTTGCTGACTTATTTCACTAATGAGCTATCAAGCATCTCTGCCATTCCCGCAGTTTCTTTAATTTCGATGTCAGTAGAACGCTTGTGAAAACAAGCTTCACTGCATCAGACACCCATCAGGATTAAGGTCTTTGGTGAAACCCTTATCCAAAGACCCTTTCTGCCTATCGGCAGACCAGAAAATCTTCGGTTCCATGCCGTGTCCAAATAGTATTTGACAGTTCTTATGGTTGTTAACCATTCCCTTGGTGGCTCACGGCATGGGCAGTAAAGATGTAGATAACTTTTTTCTTATTCATTGTGTTTATGTATGGAACGGCTTGCCAATCAGATTTTTGGTTTCTCCATCCCCTTTTTCTGGTTCACCGTTCCAGTATCCCTTTATGCAAATAACTTCTCAGGCATAAAGGAAACATTGTCCTTCATGATATGATACGCTAGCGCTTGCAAGTTTGTGGGCAAGGGCATTATGGCTGGGCTCCCATTGCGTCTTTATTATTGCAATGGGAAGTCATGAAGTTTGTCTGCTGCTTTTTTCGCTGATAATAGACTCGTGCCTTTGAATCAAAACGTCTTGCCAGTTCAGCCGCTTCTGAGAATGCCCATGCAAGATATTTGTTGCCGTTCTTCCGGTTCCCTTTTCCTTTCTGTTTACCGTTGCTCGTCCATTCCCCGATTAAAACATTCGGGGACAGGTTTGAATGCACTTTGCGGCAATATGAAACATAATTGCCTGTATCCGCAAAACGCTCAATATGCCCTGTTTCAAGCATTATGGTAAGGGCGATGATCTTGCCGATGCCGGGTATTGTTTGAAGATTGCTGTAAGGCTCCTGCATTTTAACCTTATTTTCTACGGCTTTTTCTATTTCTTTAATCCGGCGGGTCAAGAAGTCTATGCCTTCCTTGCGGACACTTCCGGCAAGGGCAAGGTCTTCATTATCCTCCAATAGAGGAGCCACATGATTTGTCTTTAGACGCTTCATAGAATTGCAGTCAAGCTCTTTTCCACAGTTTCTACTGATGATGTTTTGCAGGCTTATTATCAGTGAAGTCCGGAGTCGGACGAGGTGTCCTCTTTTCCGAAGCAGGTCTCTTATCGGACGTTCTTCTTTGGGATATATGTAGCCTTCCGGCAGTATCTCTAACCGGAGCATCTCGGCAAGCCAAAAGGCATCGTGCTTGTCGTCAGCATGTTTAAGACCTGAGTATTTCTGTATGGCTACCGGATTTGCCAGATGAACCTTATAGCCTTCTGCCATGAGCGTATCTACCAGCCAATACCAGTTATAGGTGGATTCAACAACGATGCCGACAATTTCTTCTTTGTAAGGCATAAGCGCTTCAAGGATAAGGGCAGGTTTATTCGGCAACTTCTGCTTAAACCTCCTTTCGCCATTTTCATCAATAATGGCAAGATAATTATTGCTTGCATGTAAATCTGTTGCGGCATATAATCTCATACGCACCTCCTGGGGTTGGATTGGACTTCTTTCCCCAAACATATCAAGAATCATTCATTCTTGCTATGATGAGGAGGTGCCTTTTATATGATTATCAGATTTATTTAATTCATTCTAGTGTAGTGTTACCAACGCTTCTTTACTTATAGCTATTTTGCTCATAATAGATTGGACGGAAGCAGTCCAAGCGAATATTTTAGGGTTCTGATTATGAGACTCTATGTATTGTTTGAT
>JACRPW010000098.1 GCA_016223005.1 Deltaproteobacteria bacterium
ATGCAGCTCGCAAACAGCATGGCAGGGTTTATGATGTCTCCTGCCGGTGTAAATGAAAAAGGGGATTTAATCGGCACTACATGGCAGGTATTTGAAAACATACTTGCAACACCGATAGCAATGCACCGTATGCTCGGCAACCTTGCATTTGGAGGACTTATAGCAGGCGCATATGCAGCAGTCCGATTCATAGGCAGTAAAACAGACGAAGACAAGGCGCATTACGACTGGATGGGATACATAGCAAACTTTGTGGCAATTGCAGGGCTTATCCCCCTTCCATTTGCAGGCTACTATCTGGGAAGAGAGGTTTATTCAACATCAGCAGTAATGGGCAATAACATGATGGGCGGAGACTTTTCATGGACATTCATCATACAGGCAATGCTCGTAGGCTCATTATTCTTAATAAGCAATTATTACCTCTGGAGCGGGATGACAAGGATACCCGGCTCAGAGAGGTATTACAAATATATAAAATTCATCCTGTTTGCAATAGTCATATCCTTTGCAATATGGCTCACCCCTCATAATCTGCCTCTTTCAGGCAAAGAGGTATCAGACATGGGAGGAAGTCAGTATCATCCGACACTTAAATTCTTTGGACTCATGCCTGCAAAAAACGCAGTAGTAAACCTCATAATACTTTCCACATTCTTTAGTTTCCTTCTCTACAGGAGAGGCAACAAAGGAGACAGGGTTGCCATATCAAAACAAGGCACTCTGCCAAAGATAGTCATATCCATAGCAGGACTTGTATCCCTGCTCATAGTAGGACAGTATGCAGTCTATCTGTTAGGACTTGACCCAAAGGCATTAGATTTGCCTCCTGACCGTGCAGTATATTTCAGGACAGTTGGATTTCTTTTAATATTTGAATGTATTGCAGCCATAGCAGCGGTTATCCTTGCCTTAAAAGACAGAGGCATTCTTGCACAAGGTTTGTATATGGGAGTAACAGCATTCAATGTAACCATATTTTTAGGGGTATACGGCTTTATTGTAATGGAAAAGGCGAGTCCGTTTTTAAGAAACATAGCAGTCAGCCAGTTCTTGCAGTTAATCTCGTGCATAACCCTTGTTACAGCAATAGACCTCTTTTTATTTAAGGGCGCAAAGGTAATCGGAGAACTCAAATGGGGCAAGATGACAACAAGGAGTCAGTATGCCTTGCTCCTTCTATCCATAATAATCACCATTAATATGGGACTCATGGGATTTATCAGGAGCGGACTTAGAAGCGACTGGCACATATTCGGGGTAATGAGAGATACATCCCAATGGGCATACACACCAAGCAATGCAACCATGACCCAGATGGTAGGACTTGCAGTATTTGTATTCCTGATAGGAGTTGCATTTATGTTCTGGCTGGGGGGGATAGCGAAAAAGGACAGGCAATAGGCAAGGGGCAATAGGCAATAGGAAAAACCAAAACCCATAGCCTATAGCCCATAGCCCATAGCCTGTATTTAATCAAGCATGTTTCTGTTTTGGATGGTCTTTTCTCCAGAAATAGATACCAACAAGGATTGATACAAGAGCAGGGAGACCAAAAAGAATTATGATTGCTATAGATTTATCCATGTTAATCCTCCTTATCAATAAAATAGGCTATGGTGAAGAGAATCATAGTTAGAAGCGAACCACTAATGGCAATAAGAATGAGGTCTTTAGCCTCTAATTCCTGGTATTTGAGAACAAAGCCGATTACGATACCAGAAAACACAAATTTACCAATTTCATATATAGCCCTTGAGAGATTTCGTCTACGTTCATACAGCATGTTGCTAATATAATCTTAAAGGTAATAGGTGTCAACAGATAAAATGTTCTGGCTGGGGGGGATAGCGAAAAAGGACAGGCAATAGGCAAGGGGCAATAGGCAATAGGAAAAACCAAAACCCATAGCCTATAGCCCATAGCCCATAGCCTGTATTTATTGGAGGTTTACGCATGGGCAAGGTAGTCATAAAGGTCTTTATCTTCTTACTCATAGTTCTTGGCAGTTTTTTATGGGTAGGCAGCGCCATAACAAAGATGACAGGCGGCGAGAAGAAGGCAGGCGGCGCTGTAGAGATTACACCTGAGGGAGGGGAAAGCATATTTTGGGGCAAGGGGAGATGCTACACATGCCACAGCATAGGAGACAGGGGGAGCGCAGTCAGGTGTCCTAATCTTGGGCAATGGGGTGATAAATTCCCCTTGCCAATAGGCGCAAGGGCAGCAGAGCGGGCAAAGGAGCGGGAAAAGAAAACAGGGCAGCCATACACAGCAAATGACTATCTAATAGAAAGTCTGGCAAATCCATCAGCATACCTGGTTGAAGGATTTAAAAACGAGATGGCAGTAGTATATGCGCCTCCAATATCACTTACACTAAATGAAATCAAGGCAGTAATAACATATCTGCAAACACAGGGCGGCGAGGTAAATATAGATGCAGTAAATAATCCAGGTGAAATATCAAAGAAGTTTTTTGACAGGATAGCAGCAGCATCAGCAGCAGGAGGCGGAGACCCTGCACATGGGGAAGAAATCTTCAAGGGTGGAGGCTGTGCAGACTGCCATACACTTGATGGAACAGGAAGTCCATTTGGACCTGATTTAAGCAAGATTGGATTAAAAGGCGCAAAACACATACAGGAATCCATACTCCAGCCAGCAGCATCATTTACACCCGGATATGAGACATACACAGTCATAAAGAAAGACGGCAAAGAGATGTTTAATGAGCAGGGCAAGAAGTTTTCAGGA
>JACRPW010000099.1 GCA_016223005.1 Deltaproteobacteria bacterium
CCGATACTACTTCTTCCTCAGAAATTTTATGCCAGCGCATTCTGTTTTTTGCATGCCGCGCATACTTTATCGGCTTCATTGATTATATCCTATCTTTTTTAGTAACAAATTTTTCAATATCAAAATCAAAAAGGGCTTTTGAAGCCTGTTTAAGAATATCTGAATCAACATAAAGTTTGCCTAAAATACTTTTAGGTTTTTTCAGCTCTTTTAATTCTCTTTCTAGTTTTTCAATTTTTTTAATTATTGCTTGAGTAGTCATGGTTTTACTCTATCATACTTTTAAATTGGAAGTCAATTTTTTGAATTACCTCGTCTGTGTAATTTTTTGAAAGGAGAAAATAAAAAAGATGTTGCACAAATCATAAATGTCATTCCCGAAGGCTTCTATCCCCGATAGAAACATTCGGGGACAAATCCAGTTCTTTCGGAAATCGGTCGGAAATCGGGGACGGGTTCATATTTTTAGGGACGCAATAAATCACGAGGCCGGTCTTACCCATTTCTTGAGATTCAATGATGCCAAACACTACATAAAGGCAGGTTATTTTTATGATAGAGAGCATACAGAAGGCGCCAACTGGGACTATTCAGGGAATAAGTTTGTTACAGGCATTCAATACACATTTCCCAAAGATATAAGGCTCAATGCGGATTATGAATACAAAGAGGTTTGCTACAAAAACATCAACATCTTCTTTGACGAAAAGAGAAAGGACATAGAAAGGGCAGTAAGCGGGTCTATTTCAAAGGATATTATTAACAACCTAACCCTCTCTCTGGAATATTTGAGAAGGGATAATATGTCTAATATAGCCCTGTATGATTATGACAAAAATCTTTATTCAATAGGATTGAGTTGGAGATGGTAGGTATTTTTAAAAGGGCTAAAGATCATCATAAACAGAACGGCGATGTTCAACACCGTAAAGGGTTATTGCTTGTTTACCATGATCTACCCATAGAAGGACACGGTAATCACCAATGCGATATTTCTGGAGTCCTTTAAGGTCTTTTGGAGGATTTTTCAGAGGAAACTTAAGAACCTCTGGGTGTTGACTCAACCATTCTAACTTTTTAAGGATGCGGGAGGATATATCTCTATCCATGTTCTTTAAGTCTTTGTCAAAGTCAGGGGTAGTTTCTATTCTATACACAGTTCCTTCTTCAGTTCCTCAATGGGTCTGGTTTTACCAGCCAGATGGTCTGCGCGGGAACGATGCATCTTGGCAAGGAACTCTGGGTTGGAGAGGAGAAGAAAATCCTCCAATTCATCCTCAAGTTCTTGAAAGGCAGAAGCAGCCTTAGACATCTTTTTTATCAAAATGGCAGGAACCTCAATGGTTTTTGGCATGTTCATCACCTCCTTGATTTTAAGGATAATAAAATGCTGGTTTTAAGTCAAGGGGTTTATCTAAGAATGAATAAATCTTGAGTTTATAACCCAAAATCCGCCATTGGCGGAGAGGGTTTGTGTGAACTATAAAAATAATCCCTGCTCACCTGAGGGGTGAGACGGAAGGAGGGAAAGGAAAATGAAAGGATTATTAAGAACTTTAATCGCAAGTTTTATAACTTTGTTGTTTGTTTCAACCGCTTATGCCGGGCCTTTAGAAAAAATTACCAAAACAATAGCTTCAGAGGCAATTTCAGAAGCACTTGGAATACCTCCGGTAGTAGGGGTTGTCAAAACGGTTGTAGAGCAGTTAAGCCCGAAAGAACAAATAAATAACGCTGTGAAGATGGAAGTGATGAAAAAAATGGCTGAGCACTTGGAATCAACCGGAAAACTCGGCAGTCTTAAGATAAGCAAATCACAATTTATTCTTTATATGCTAACACAGATGCCATTGTCAGAATCCATAACAAATGCAATGTTGGGAGGCAGACTGGATGAAGTAACTAAAGATACACTTGAAAGGTTCTCAAAGGTTCCACCAGATGAATTAAATGCAATAGAAAGGCTGTATCAGAAATGGGCGAATGTACAATTAGGATTGGAGGAGATAAGCACCGGAATTAAAGGAATGATAAACGATACAAGGGATCTGACTGTTGAAGCAACTAAAGAAGGCTATATCGTTACAGAAAGAAAGATGGTGGGTTTAGGACATCAGATCACGATAGAAAAAATAGAAACATCTAAATCCCCTTCCGACGCCTCTAAACTCTCTTACCGCAATGCCCAGCAGCAGCTTACGCCTACTAAGGTTGAATTCAGGCAGGAATACGACTTACTCTTCACACAATCGGCTGACTCTCTGGGTTCGCGGTATGGCTCACATTCTGGCACAATTACAGATGGAACAAGGTTTAATATAAGCGGCGACTCCGGGGCTGGGGATTTTACAGGTTCATTCAGCGGGAGAACTATAGCAGAGCCCGGCTATACACCAACAACGCATAACAATACACTAGGCTCAGGAACCTCTGTAGGAACGGTTTCAGCTAAGGGGTTTAAAGAAGGAGACCTAAAAGGTAACATGACCATTACTATTCCCGCAGGAACTCAGGCGGTAAATGTTTCAGGGAATATAACAATTAGTAAAGATGGTTCGTTGTCAATGCCAAGTTATAGCGGACCCGTCACAGATAATGCTACAAACACTAAAGTAGGCACCATGACTGGCTCATTGAGCCAAAGCAAAACAACGCCTTAAGAATTATAGAAAACAATATCGGAGGGTTTATTATGAGACAAAAAGTTTTTAGCATGGTCATAGGAGTAACTATTGCATTTGTCATTATAGTATCTTTGATAGGGTGTGTTTCTGATTTATATTATAAGGCCGGTGGAGGTACTGACACCCTTATTAAAACTGCATCATTTGACAATGATTGTCCACCAGACAAGATATCTATTATTTCAAAGGACGAAGGTTTTGGGCATGCAAATGTATTGTTAGATGTTTGCGGTAAACAAATAAAATATAAAAGAACTGGCACTATATATCATAGGGCAGATCAAAGCCCAATCCCCAAATAACACCTGACAAATCGGTTGGAAGACATATAAACAAAATAACCTTAACATGAGGATTTTATGAGAAAAATTCTTTTTCTATTGCCTATCCTTCTGCTTTCTGCCTGCAGCCAGCAGGTTTATAAGGATGTCTTTAATACAGACAGCGGGCCGAATGTGAGGACTTTTAATGCCTCTGTTGATACCTGTCATCTTGCGGCTAAAAGAGCAGTATTGAGCCAGAACTTCAGGATAGAAAAAGAGGATTTGCAGGCAAAATCATTCACTGCAGCAAGGTATTTTGAAGACGGCAAGGACAGCACCGTCCTTACAATCAATGCAAATGTAATAGCCACAGGCGATAAGGCGACTGTTTATATCAGCGCGGTGCAGCATGTAGACAAGATAAGGACAAAAACCGACAGGCTCGGACTGACTCTTGGGTTAATCCCTATTGGAAGCGAAGCCACAAAAGTTAAACAGGAAGAGAGAACCGTTGAAGATGCGGAGTTTTACAAGAAGTTTTTTGATGCGGTTGAGAAGGAGATAAAGGTTATAGCGGCAAAGCCTTAAGTGGAGGCTGTTCAATAACCAAGTTATTTTTAATGGCTTTATCCAAATATCTTTACAGAATGAGGGTAAGGATGGTATTTGAAATGTTCATCAAAGGCAAAGACGGCTTCAATCCCGAACTGATTTATCACGACAAAGCTTGTGCAGTCTGTAAAACTCAACCTCTTATCTTCAAACTTTCTGAATATTGCTTTAGCAGCAGTTTCAATGTGCTCATCGATTTTCAAAATGTTTATATGACTCTTGCCTATCTCGTCCATAAATTTAACGGAAGTAGTGTGACTGCCTCTCATTTTAAGGAGCGTATAGCTTTCATCCAAAATATAATCGGAAGTATAAATAATTGCCTTTTGCTCTTGAAGTTTAGTATGGATGGCTTTGGCGTTGGAATTATTCTGGTCTTTAGGAATAGCAAGGGCGCAAAAGGCGCTGGTATCAATAAAAACCTTCAACTCGGAACCTCGCCATACAGGTATTTGTCATGATGGATGGAAAGGTCAATATCATAACAATCTTTTGCGATATCAATTATCCCGATAAGACTGCATTCTTCCGGAGCAATACGCTCAACTTCATTTGCAAGGATTATTTTAAGCCTCTTATGTTCAGGCATATCAACTTTCTCCAATGGCTTAAAAACGCCATCCTCAAAAATAGCGGTTATTGTCTGCGGCATATTTTTATCACCTCCTGCTCTATGATAGCAAATCTATTTGAAATTTATCATACATGCGGCTTTCTGTCAAATTTTGAGATACACAGGCCATTGGCCTTTAAATATTATTTTCAGGAGGGTTTGTCATGAGAAACAAGGAGGATAAGGAAATGAAAAAGCTATTTGTGTTAAATTTGGTTCTGATGATCATTGCGTTTTCAAATGTTTGTTTGGCAGGGTCTTGGATTAGTGGCGCAAAAGAAGGTGTTGCAATTGGAGGGTATGATACGGTTGCCTACTTTACTACTCAAAAAGCAATAATGGGTTCCGTGAAAAATAATTATGAATGGGGTGGCACAGTCTGGTTCTTCGCATCCCCTGAAAACCGAGACCTTTTTATTGCCGATCCCGAAAAATACGTACCACAGTATGGCGGGCATTGCGCTCTCTCTGTGTATAATGGCAAAAATGCCAAAGGAGATGGAGCGGTTTGGACCATATATAAAAAAAAATTATATCTCAACTTCAATAGAGACGTACAAGACCGTTGGCTTAAAAATATGTCTGAATATATTTATTATGCCGACCGTGAGTGGCCCAAAATTAAAGCACGATTAGAAGAATAGAAGAAACTCCATAATAGGTAGAGGACTATTTCTACGACAAAGAATTCGCTCAAGGGGACAACTGGGACTATGAGGGCAATAAGTTTATTGCAGGGCTTCAATATACATTTTCAAAAGATATAAGGTTCCATGTGGACTATGAATACAAACAGGTTCATTATGAAAACATCAATATATACTTTGACGAAAAGAGAAAGGACATAGAAAGGGCAGTAAGCGCTGTCATATCAAAGGACATTATCAATAATCTAACCCTCTCTCTGGAATATCTGAGAAGGGATAGTATGTCTAATATTGCCTTATACGATTATGAGAAAAATCTATATTCAGCAGGGGTGAGTTGGAGGTGGTAAGACCATCGCTACGGTTTTGTTCTCATAACAATTTTAGCGGTTGTGGGTAAGCCTTCTGTAGTGTATGGCAAATAAACTAAAAGTTCAGGAAATCGATGCCGTATGATTTTACATCGTTAGAATGTTTTTGGTCGTATTTAATAATGGCTTTGGCTATAAGTGAAAAATTATCCCCCGGTAATGTATGGGGAATTATAAGGACTCCGTTATGATGGCGATGCTCATTAAAAAACTGAACGGTCAGACGAATAAAATCATTCCTATTACGGGTTACAAGGCATCTGCTTTCAGAGGCAGCCCGTTCAAGATGTTCAATGTCTTCTGCCTGCACCATGCCGATTTCATGGACGCTTACAGCATCTATGCTGTGTTTTCTGAGTATCTCTGCAATCTTCGGGCTCAAATCTTCATCAAGGTAATATTTCAATGGCTGCCCCTAATAAGGAAAGGGTATCTTTTATGAACATGCCATTCAGTCAGTTCCTCGTTCTGTTTTATAAGATGGCCAATCTCTTCAGAATATGCCTTGTAATAACCAATAGCAGACTTAATCTGTTGTTCTGTGAGCCAGTGATAAGATTTTTGCAGGCGGTCAAAGTCCTTGTTAACGGCTTTGTATACTGCAATAACCTCCCAAACCTCAATGCCTGTGCCGGCAATCCGCGCCCTTCGTCCTGCGGTTCCTTCGGTAAAGATAATCCCCGGACATCGCTGCATCCTTACTGCCTCCTCAAGCAGTTCATTTGCTACAGCAGAAAATTCCTTGCCGGCATCTCGGGCTATTTGTTCAATCTCTTTGAGGGTTTTTTCCCGAACCCGTATACTCTTTTGAACCGTTGGCATATTCCCCCCCTAAATACATTACATTGTATGACGCTATATTACAATATAGTAACCATTGATGTCAAGCATTAAAAAGGTCATTAAAAAGGTCAAAAAATCCCCTGTTGTCAAAAAATCCCCTTGACACAAAAACCAACATTCTGTATTATAGTAATACAGTAACACCATATAGGGGATAAACAAATATGAGAACCACAGTAAAAGTCAGAGAAAAATATCAAGTTACAATACCGGAAGATGTGCGGGAAAAAATACCCTTAAAAGTAGGGGAAAGGGTAGAAGTTATAGCCCGCGGACAAGAGATTGTAATCCATCCTGTCATAAATATCCCTCGCAGTCAGGCATGGTTTTGGAGCAAAGAGATTCAGCAAAAAACAAGAAAGGCAGACGAAAATTTTAAATCTGGAAATTTTAAACGATACAAGAATATAGACAGCCTGATTAACGACCTGAAAGATGAATAAAATTGCCGTAGATATAGAGCCTGATTTTTTCTCTCAGTATGACGAACTGCCGAAAGAGATTAAAAAAAAGTTTAAGAAACAACCGAAGTTTTTAAAAGAAAACCCCCTGCATAAATCATTACAAATCCATAGACTGGAAGGCAGTGATTTCTGGGAATTCTATATAGACAAAGGCTATAGATGTGTTTTTAAACAAGAAGGAAACATCTACAAACTATATTTTATCGGGACACACGAACTGATTGATAGATTTTAGCATTACATAATCATATCAGGATACAAAACATGGCAATCTTTAGGATAGAAAAATGCTACACCTGCAACTACAAGCACAACCAACCCCGCATCGCAAAAAACAAACCATGTCCCAAGTGCGGCGCTCAAATGGCATGCTGACACCGAATACTTGAGCCGCATCCCTTTTATCATCGCGCACCTCGCTGCGACTCCTTCGCAAAGTACGCTGCCGCGTTTTTTAAGATGTCACGCTCCATCCTTACTTCTGCCAATTCTTTCTTCGCATTCCTTAATTCCATCTCTAATTCCGTCAGCGGTCTGTAGTTTTTGCCTACTTCCCCAAGTTTGCCTGCCTTATATGCCTTGACCCAGTTGCTTAGGGTTGACGAAGCCAAGGACAACCTCTTTGCCGCCTCATGCACTGACAAACCTTCCTATACTATCTGCTTTACTGCCCCCTGCCTAAATTCCTTCGTGTACCTTCCATACGGTAACCTTTCCATCTGAACACCTCCAGTTTTGTATATTATACCAAACTTTGGCGTCCACTTTTTCTATCCTATATCATTCATCAGTTGTATGAGTTTTTTTGAGCCTTCACCTTTTGGGAGATGAGCAGTGATTTCTTTTCCTGTTATGTCATGCGGAGGGGTTGTCTCCATTTTAGCGGCATCTGAACCGCCATTCCAAACCATAAGATGCCTGTAACTCACACCCGGATAAAACTTAATGCCTTCTTCTGAAAGTTCCTTGTCCAAATCAATAATGATTTTTTTGCCTCGTCTGTTGTTATATGCCCGCACTGTAATCATTCATAAAA
>JACRPW010000100.1 GCA_016223005.1 Deltaproteobacteria bacterium
ATAATAGCCTTGACTCCGTAAGCGACAGAGATTTCTGTATAGAATTTTGTGGAGCAGCGTCAATACTGATGATGCACCTTTCAAGGCTAAGCGAGGAACTCATCCTGTGGTCTTCACAGGAGTTTGGTTTTATTGAATTATCAGATGCATTTTCAACAGGCTCATCCATTATGCCGCAGAAGAAAAACCCTGATGTGCCTGAACTTGTGAGGGGAAAGACAGGAAGGGTTTATGGCAGTCTTCTGACACTTCTTGCTGTGATGAAGGGATTGCCTCTTGCATATAACAAAGACATGCAGGAGGATAAGGAGGCATTATTTGACACGATAGATATTGTAAAGGACTGCCTCAAGATTTTTTCTCCAATGCTTGAGACAATGAAGGTGAATAAACAAAATATGCTAGCCGCTACGAGGGCAGGATTTCTTACAGCAACAGACGCAGCAGACTATCTTGTTAAAAAGGGTGTGCCGTTTAGGGAAAGTCATCATGTTATCGGCAAAATTGTTATCTATTGCATAAAAAACAAAAAGGTATTGGATGCCCTGACAATAGAGGAGTGGAAACAATTTTCAAAGGCATTTGCTCAAGATATAAAAGATGTTGTATCTGTTGAGATGTCTGTGAATAGCAGAGGGGTAAAAGGCGGCACAGCAGTTGAAACAGTCAGCCAGAGGTTAAGAGATATAGAGAAGGAGATGAAGTGAAAAAGTCAAAAGTCAAACGACCCAAACTTCGTTTGGGTGCCCCGAAGTCAGAAGTCAGAAGCAAGAAACTGAAAAGGCATTTAATATTTTTATTACTGTTCACTGTTCACTGTTCACTGTTCACTATCTTGAGCGGCTGCGGCAAAAAAGCCCCTCCAAAGCCGCCAACAGTATCAATGATAATCAGTAATCAAAGATAGAAAAACATTGCAAAACCTGTTGAGCATGACTGCTTGATATGATATATAGTTTCAAGCAGGAAGGGAGTATTATGTTTAAATTGCCTAACGAAGTCATAACTGCATTAAAAAACTACAGCGAATCTTTAACGGAATATTTAAGCGGCAGGATTTCGTCCGACAGATTCAAGGGCATCAGGGTTCCCTTCGGCTTTTATTCCCAGAGGGCGTCAAGGCAGTTGATGGGAAGGGTGAGGATACCAGCAGGCAGCATCACGTCGGAACAGTTAAAGGCGATTGCCGACACAGCCAAAAAATTCAATTTAAAACTCCATATAACAGATCGTCAGGATATACAACTGCATGGCGTTTCCTATGAAGATACTATTAAGGTTCTTGATTATTTGAAGGATTATAACCTTTCCACAATCGGAGGGGGCGGCAATACTGTCAGGAATGTTGCTGCATGTTATCTGTCAGGCATATGCAAGGATGAGGTCTTTGATGTCAGAAAATATGCTGTAAACATAACCGAATATCTCCTCAAAGACCCTGTGTCAACAAGACTGCCAAGAAAATTCAAGGTCAGTTTTTCAGGATGCTATACAGACTGCGCCTATGCGCTTGTAAACGATGTTGGACTGCTCGCAAAGGAAAAAGATGGCGCAAAGGGCTTCAGGGTTTACTGCGGCGGAGGCATGGGCGCATCTTCTGCAATAGGACAAATGCTTGAGGATTTTATACCTCTGGAAAAGACAGGGTATGTGGTTAAGGCAGTAATGCTTGCGTATAACAAGCACGGGGACAGATTAAACAGGCACAGGAACAGATTGAGATTTTTGATTCAGGATATGGGGTTTGAAAGGTTCAAGACCTTGTATCAAAATGAGTTGAATGCGCTCATTGAAGCAGAATATGCAGGTTTAAGGGATATACGATTTAAAGATGATTTGAAGAAACTTGAGCCAGTTGATTTGGAAAAGTTTGAAACTCTGGAAGAAGGTTTCAGGGACTTCATCAAATATAATCTCATATCTCAAAAACAGGATGGCTATTATGCTGTTGAACTTGATGTCCCGCAGGGTGATATGGATGTTTTAGCAGCGGAAGAACTTGCAGGTTTGGGCGCTCTTATTCCTGATATAGAGTTCAGGACAACCCAAAATCAAAACCTGCTCCTGTGCAATATTGACGGCAGCGCTTTGCCTGCTCTGTATAAAAGACTTCAAACCATATTTAACGGCAATGCATTCATTGGTTCAAACAATCTAACAGGGGTTATTGCATGCAAGGGCGCTACAACATGCAATCTGGGCTTATGCAATTCGCCTGCCCTTGCCCGCGCAATGGTGAAGGAATTTGGAGCAGATAGGCTTGATATGGAGGCTCTAAAAGGGTTTAGAATCAAAAGCAGCGTATGTCCGAATAACTGCGGACAGCATGTTTTGGGCGTAATCGGACTTCAGGGCATGACAAGAAAGGTTGGGGCAAAGCCTGTGCCGCTCTATAAGATTTTGGCAGGCGGCAGGATAGGAGAAGACAGCACTCGATTTGCTCAAGAGGTCGGCGTTGTGCCTGCAAGGAATGTCCCCAAATTCTTGAAAGAATATTTTAGAACGGTTCAGGATAAGGTAAATAACTATGACACAGTCCATGAGTTTCTTGAAAAAGAAGGGGTGAAACTCATGAAGGACTTGCTCAATTCCTATTCCTATTGCCCTGATTATAATGAGGATGCAAGTTTTTACAAAGACTGGGAGAGGGATGAGGATTTCTCTCTTGCAGGGATTGGTCCAGGGGAATGCGGCGCAGGGGTTCTTGATTTGATAGACTCAGATTTGGCAGAGGCTGAAAAGAGCCTTAATCTGGCAAAGACTCTTCTGGGGACAGATTTAAAATCTGTCCCCAATTATCTGAAGGATGCCTTAATCTACAGCGCAAGGGCGCTTCAGGTAGTTAAAGGTTTGGAGCCGAAAGAGGATAAGGATGTGATTGAATCCTTTATAAACGGATTTATTGACAAAGGGATTGCTGAATCAAGATTTAGAAGCATAATGGATATTTACAATAAACTTGCAGGCGAGGCTGTTCAGGATGAACTTGCAAAAATCTACGGCAGTGTGAATGAATTTTATGGGCATATAAAAAACCTTTACAAACAGATGGACCCGCATTTCAGATTTCCGTCAGAGGTTGGAGGAGGAGCAAAGACAGAAAAAGAACCGGTAAAACCTGTTGCAGCAGGCAAGGTATTAAACTTGAAAGGCGTTGCATGTCCAATAAATTATGTAAAGGCAAAACTATTTTTAGAGACACTGGATGCCGGGACTATAGTTGCAATCTATCTGGATGAGGGTGAACCTATCCGCAATGTGCCGTCAAGCCTTAAGGGCGATGGACATGAAATTATTGAAATGGAAAAAGAGCCTGACGGTCATTACAGACTGGTGGTAAGGAATAAGGGGTAAAGAATCTTGCTAGAATAGCGGATGACTGCCCTGCCTGCAAACATTTTTATCCCTTGAGGGAGAAAAATCCTCATAAAAGCCTCCCATCCAGACGGTTTGCCAGCAGGGCAGTCATCCGCATACAAGGTATTTTATAAAGTTCTTAGGATTAAATTAATATGCAGGAGGTTTTTTTAATGCACTTTTTCAATTACAAAGGCGTTAGACTCTATGCCGAAGGTGTCTCAATAGAAAAAATCGTAAAGAAAGTCGGGACACCATGCTATATCTACAGCCATAAAACACTTACAAGGCACTATCATGCCTTTGATACAGCGTTCAATAAGGTATCACATATAATCTGCTATTCTGTAAAGGCTAATTCAAATATCGCAGTCCTCAATACATTTATCAAGCAGGGGAGCGGTGTTGATATTGTGTCAGGCGGTGAACTTTTCAGGGCAATTAAGGCAGGTGTCCATCCACAGAAGGTTGTATATTCAGGTGTGGGAAAAAGGGAAGATGAGATAGGGTATGCCATTAAGACAGGCATCCTCATGTTCAATGTTGAATCACCTGAGGAACTGCGGACAATAGATAAGATTGCTGGCAGATTAAAGAAGAAGGCATCTTTTGCAATCAGGGTAAATCCTGATGTTGACCCAAAGACCCATCCTTATATCTCAACAGGGCTCAAGAAAAATAAATTCGGCATAGAGACAAAAGAGGCTTTAAAGGAATATGTTTACGCAAAGAATAATCTGAAAAACCTTATCCCGATTGGTGTTGACTGCCATATAGGTTCGCAGATAACGCAGTTGTCGCCGCTTGTTGATGCACTTAAGAAGACAAAAGATATTATTTCAAGACTGCGGGAAGAGGGCATTGATATTAAGTATCTTGATATTGGCGGAGGACTGGGTATCACCTATGATATGGAAGAACCGCCGCACCCCAGCAAATACGGCGTGGCTGTTATAGATGATACAAAGGGGCTTGGTGTAACTTTGATATTTGAGCCAGGCAGGGTCATGGTAGGAAATGCAGGCATACTGGTTGCAAAGGTTTTATACACAAAAAAGGGGACAAAGAAAAACTTTATTATCGTTGATGCCGCAATGAATGATCTGGCAAGACCCAGCCTCTATGGTTCATATCATACAATAAAACCTGTAAAAAAGAATACCTCAAAGAAAGAGATTATTGTCGATGTTGTGGGTCCTATATGTGAGTCAGGGGACTTTTTTGCAAAGGACAGGGAACTCCCGCCGTTTAAGTCAGGGGATTTGATGGCGATAATGAGTGCAGGTGCTTATGGATTTTCCATGTCAAGCAATTATAATTCAAGACCAAGGGTTTGCGAGGTGATGGTTAATGGAAACAAGTTTCGTATAATAAGGGAGCGGGAATTATACAAGGATTTAATAAAAGGGGAGAGGTTTTAATTGCATTATGAAAATCAAATTTACAAAAATGCACGGACTCGGGAATGACTTTATTCTCATTGACTGTAGAAATATTGATATTCCGAATCTGCCTGATGTGGTGAAAAAACTCTCTCATAGGCAGTTCGGCATTGGTTTTGATCAGGCGCTGCTTTTATATCCATCATTTGCTGCTGACTTCAGGATGGACATATACAATGCAGACGGCGGCAGGGTTGAGATGTGCGGGAATGGCATAAGGTGTCTTGCAAAATATATATGGGGCAAAAAAGTCAGGGGTCAGGAGTCAGGAGTCAGGAGTAAAAAACTAAAGGAAGATTCTTTGTCAATAGAGACATTGGCAGGAATAATACAGGTGGAAAGAAAAGGAGAACTTATCAAGGTTGATATGGGCGAGCCAATACTTGAGGGAAGAAAAGTCCCTGTTAATCTTGATGGCAGGGTTATTGACCATAAAGTAAATATCGGCGGCGAGGTGTTTCAAATTACCTGTGTGTCAATGGGCAATCCGCATTGTGTAATCTTTGTTGATGATGTGTATAACTTTCCAGTAAGCAGGCTGGGTCCAATGATAGAAACCCATCCTATATTTCCAAAAAAGACAAATGTGGAGTTTATTCAGGTAATAAATAAAAAGGAATTAAGGATGCGTGTCTGGGAGAGGGGCGCTGGCGAAACCCTTGCCTGCGGCACAGGCGCATGCGCATCTTTAGTTGCTGCAAACTTAAAGGGTCTTGCTGAAAGGAAGGCGACAGTCCATCTTGCCGGCGGAGACTTGAAGATAGAATGGTCTGAAAAAGATAATCATGTCTATATGACAGGTCCGGCAGCAGAGGTTTTTGAAGGGGTTGTAAAAGATATTCAAGGCTAAAGCCTTGAGTTACAAGTAACTCA
>JACRPW010000101.1 GCA_016223005.1 Deltaproteobacteria bacterium
GGTCGTGGCTGCGGGTGAAGAAGGCCTGAAAGAGTTCATCTTTTAGCCCTTCTCTCTATCTTTCGTATTCATCCACTGCCTTTCTTATGCTGATTTTATCTTTGGGAAGTTTGACGATATACGAATTTGTTTTTTGTGAATAGATGATAAACTTTGCCTCTTCAAGGCTTGATGCCTGATATTTAAAGCCACCTTCGGACAATACCTCTTGCCACCCCATAAAATAAGCCCCAAGTTTTAACGGTTCGTTCGGGACGGAGATTTCTTTTGCGTCCTTCAAATACCTGCTGTCTATAAACTCCTCCGGGAATCTTTTGGCTCCGTTCGGGATTATTTCACTTGCAATTTGCTCGACAAGTTTTTCCACATCTTTTGCCGCCTTGCCGTTCTTGATCTTCTTCCTCATCCCGGCAAGCTCTATCCGCTCCCGCACCAATTCACAGATGCCGTCATAAATCGGCTTCAGGTATTTTTTCGGGTCAAGACCGATTACCTCAAGCACAAGGCTGTCCAATTTTTGCCTGTCCTTCATCTTGACTTCTTCAAAGATGGGTTTGATGGGGCGGCTTGAAAGCTGCTCAAAAGATTTTATGATCACTTTTTTCTTTTCTGTATATATTTTGCTTGGATCAATAACAGGTAGGTCAACAATATCCGGGCCATAAAAGGTTAGCAAACCTTCTCCTAATCCCGCCCTTCCGTTAAGTTCCACGAAGAGAGAAACAAGAGTGGAGTTTAATATTGCAGAAAAAATATCAATATCTTTTCTGTTTCTTAAATCGGCAACAAATGCCACGTCGCCTATCAACGCACCTGTTTTATTTATGGAAAAGAAAAATCGTTCTCCTATGAATCTGTTTACAACAAAATCACACGGAGCAGTTTTACCTATATCATACCAAAACGACCTTCCTTGAACCGATGGAACTTCAGGAAACGGCGTGCCGCCCTTTTTATGACCGCCTCGTTCTTTTGTCCGCTGTTTTTCACCCCATTCAATATACCTTAACGCGCCTAATTGCTTTTCATTTCTCAGTTCTTTCTTTGTTTTTGAACAAACAAACACCTTAAATTCTATGTTATTAGGCTCAATGAAAAGTGTTTCTATCTCTTTGGGAGATGTCAAGAGAGGGAACAAAAATTCATCTTCAATATTCCAATGCCTAATCTTTTCATTTGTAAGATGAAAGAATTCATTTATCCCCGTCTTTATTCCAAAACCGACCTCTGCCACTTCTTTTAGCGGCACAAGATTATCCTTGCACTTTTCAAGAATTTCAAAATACACATCAGACGCCCTTAAATATTGTCCCCATTTAACTGTCTTGCCGCTGGCGTCAAGGTTTTCTGATAACTCTCCCTGCTTTATGACTCTGATTCTAAAATCATCATCCTCGTAAGTCGCAATTCCCTTCAAGGTGTTTTCAACTTTTGTCCCTTTTATCTGAAAATGCTCTGAACCGGCCTTTTCAATTGTATGCGCAAGTTTATCAAGCCCGCTCCATCTCCTTGTCGCCTCCATTTTCATATCCCACGGGATGAGGTCTTTCAGACGCTTTTTGATTTTTACAAATTTTACAAGGTGGTTGTCTCTGTCTTCTTTTACCCCCTCACCCTTGCCCTCTCCCGCAAGGGGAGAGGGTTTAAGAGGTATTCTCTCAAGAATGGTAACTACGGTATTTATTGCCGCATCTTCAAACCACGGCTCACAGCGGGATTCAAGGATTGCAATAATTTTAAAGTTCTTGAGAAAGAATTTTTGTAGTTCATAACCATAGGCAACATCAAGCCATGAATTGGATGTTACAATCCCCATCCTTCCACCGTCCTCTTTTAAAAATCTTGCTGTGTGAAAAAAGAGATAGGCATAGACATCCGCCTGTCCTGAAAGTTTCAGGTTTCCCCTGCTGTCAAACAATTCGGGATATTCCTTCATCCAGCCATGCGCAAGGGTTCTGCCGAGTTTTTCTTTATATCTCTTGAGCCTCTTTTCAATCAACTCCTGACGAATGTAGGGAAAATTGCCCACTGCTGCGTCAAATGCGGGAGGTTTCTCCTCTATCATAAAATCATTGTCGGCAGTTGCCTTTGGCGGAGGGAATTTAAAGGAGTCTGTGGGTTTAATGTCAAAAAAATCTTTTGATAATATCCTTGGAAAATTTCTATAGTCCTCTATGTTTTGACGATACAAATTTATCGTGGCAAGTTCAGCGGGAAAATGCGCAACATCAAAACCCCATAGATGAGAAAGCAAGGTTGTATGCGTCTTTTCGCCTAAGGTCTTGAGCCGGTCATAACTCCTGATAAGAAATGTGCCGGTGCCGCAAGTCGGGTCAATAACCTTTGCATCTTTTGTCTGGATGCAGAAGGTATTTATCAGATCAACAAGGTCTTCTCGGGTAAAATACTGTCCCAGCGCATGGCGCTCCTCAGGAGGGATGAGTTTTTCAAATACATTGCCCACAACGTCGTGCGGCATAGAAGAGAAGTTGAAGCGGTTCAAATCTTCAACAAGGGCGACAATGAACGGCGCAGCTATTGGAGGGACAGGAATATTGTCGGTAAAGTCCTCTTCAAACACAGCCTGATAATCAATCTGCCTTGCCAGTTCAAAATATTCCTTCAGTTTTTCGTTCAACCGGGACGGCGGAGTTTCCTTGAGAAGCATTGCAGGAAGGTCTGAACGGAATCTCCGCAAGGTAAGATAAAACAGAACCTTTCCGAAAAGGCGGTAAACCGCCTGCCGTGAGACTGTTTCATAAAATGCAGGGTCGTCATAGTTGGCAATTGCCTGCTTTATAGCCCAGTCAAAAAGAGATTCCTTGAACTTTTTATCTTTTCCCATTTTAGCGATAAGGGCTTGATGGATGTGCGGGATAAGGGTTTTGACCGCTTCGGTAAGTATATGAATAAAGAAAGTGGAATCCACATCCACAAGGTGGAGATGTCCGTCGCGATGAAGTATAGAGAGGTCATAAAGTATCTCTCTTGCCCTTGCCTTGAGAAGTTCCTGCTTTGACACAACCCAGAGGTCGTTGACCTCGGTAACAGGGAGGATTGCAGGATAGGTTTTTAAACGGTGTTCATGGCTGACCTGTTCAATTCCCCGATTTAAACTCTCGGGGACAGGACAGTTCGGCGTCCTCCAGATAACGGCATCCCGCATATTCCATGTTACAAAATAGTCGGCATTCATTGCCCGCGCCTTTTTTGCGGCATCTTCAAGGAGGGCTTTATCGTCAACAGGAGTTGTAGGGGTTTTTAGTTCCCAGCCGCAAAAGCCCATGCCTGCTTTTCTATTCAGCCATATTTGGATGTCGGGAAAATTTGTTGTGGCGGATGAGACTTTGATTGACGGTTCTGATGAGGCAGCTTCAAACGAATACGAGCCTTGAGAGATTGCCTCGTTGAGCCAGATATTGACCTGACTCATAAATTCTCTTTCGTTGGCTTTGACTGTAGACACTATCGGCTCGCTTAATAAGTAATGATTTTATAGCACCTTGAGGCTCAAACCTTGGAGCGGGAAATCAGGTTGTTATTCCAGCCAGCCTGCTTAAGTTTCGGGTCAATGAGATTTGCCCTTGTATCCGCTTCGTTGTAAGGCATAAAATTCCCTCTCACCCTATACCATAAAGTTGATGCTTTTAGAAATGAGAAAATTTTGTCAGGCAAAAGGATGGCTCAATAATCCTTGAAATGAAAACCTCCGGCTTTTGGGATGTGAGAAAGTGGGGCTTTCTTTTGGGGCAGAGGCAGAGTGTTGAATCTCTAAAAACTCATGAGGGAGGAAAGGGTCGCTAAAGAACACCATCAGTTTTTAGCATACCAATTCCCTCACCACCTTCATATTCCTTTTATCATCCATATCTGATTTCTTAGGGGTTTCCATTATCATGGGAAGGTCTTTGAGCAGCGGGTGGTTCAATATTGCCCTGAAACCGTTTATGCCTATGCACCCTTTGCCTATATGCTGGTGGCGGTCTTTTCTGGAACCTAGTCTGCCTATAGAATCATTCAGATGAATAAGGCGCAGATGTTCAATGCCAATATTCTTATGTTTTCTATAATTGTATCAATATCCTCTTCATTTTTTAAAGAATATCCTGCAGCAAAACCGTGGCAGGTGTCAAAGCAGAAACCAAGCCTGTTATTTTTCCCAAAGGCATTGATTACCCTGCCTATATCTTCAAGTTTATAGCCAAATGTAAAACCTGAACCTGAAGTATTCTCAAAAAGGATTTTTATGCTTCCCCTGCATTCATTTAAGGCAATAGACAAAGCCTCTATTACCCTTTTTAAACCGAACTTATCGCCCAAACCCTTTGTGCTGCCCAAATGCGTAACGAGCATGTCAGCGCCGATTTTTTGCGCGGTTTTATCTCGTGCATAAAAAGATTTACAGAACGATTGTATATACGTTCATCAGGGGATGCAAGATTTATCAGATATGAGGTGTGAATGACAACCGGGTTAATGGCGCTTTGTTTAACGACTGATCTAAACTCTTTAACATCTTGAGCATTAAAACTTTTGATTCGCCAATCCCTCGGACTGCGGGTAAATATCTGCATTGTTTCGCAGCCGAGTTCTTCTGCCTGTAGGACAGCATTTGAAATGCCATCGGCAATGGATATGTGAAATCCAAGAGGCATGTTTTTAATATTATAATTGAAAATATCCCAAATATCCACTTGACATACATATAAAAAATTATGTATATGTATTTATACTAAATGCACCTATTAACAGGTAAATTTCACTTATCTTGCGCAATTAACATAAGATATGGTTTATGCAACAAAAAAAGAAGTTATACAAGGACTGGCAGAGACATTTAAGGCGCTCTCGGATGAAACAAGGCTCAAGATATTAAAACTCCTTGAAAATGATGAACTCTGCGTGTGCGATATTGTCGCTGCTCTTGATATGGTGCAGCCGCAGGTATCATTTCATCTAAATGTCTTAAAGGGCGCAGGACTGGTAAAAGACAAAAAGAATGGCAAATGGATTTACTACAGACTTGATGGCGCGGATATGTTCAAGAGGTTTCTGATACTTTCTATTAATGAAAGAGTATCAGAAACAAGCATAGCAAACTGCCAAAAGAGACTTGAATCTTTCCTCAAAAAGAGAGGAGCAAAACAGGCTGATTACAGCAGAGAAAAGACAGGATGCTAATGGCGCAATAATGGTTAAAGATTTCTTAAGACATATACATAACTTTAAACTGCTTCCGTTGTTTGTCATTATCAGCATGTCTATAGGGATAGACATAGGCAAGTTTTACAGCATCTCTGACTTTCAGATTACACCGCCTGTTGACGCTATTAAGTCTATCTTTCACGGCACATATGAGTTTAGTATAGCCAACACACTTGCCCTCGGCGTTGTAAGCGTGCTCCTTTATCTCGGTATTCCGCTTATTGCAGGAATATTAACAAGGTTTTTGGGCATAAAAAGGTTTGGAGAGGTTTGGTTTGAAAGACTTAAGTTTTATCTGGATACAGTGTCAATTGCAGGGCTTTTATTTACCCTGACTGT
The DNA here is from genome assembly GCA_016223005.1 of Deltaproteobacteria bacterium. Classification (NCBI taxonomy): domain Bacteria; kingdom Pseudomonadati; phylum Myxococcota; class Myxococcia; species Deltaproteobacteria bacterium. Next base: position 5,545 of record JACRPW010000101.1, read on the forward strand.
TATGTTTGCCCTAAAAGGCGATTTAATACTTGAGCATCCATTATTTATAGTCCACATGGCTGTGCCGATAACTATATTTTTCTGGACAATGTTTGCAGCGGTTTATCTTACAAGTTGGAGATTAGGTTTAAACTATAAAGACTCCGTTGCAGTTGCATTCAATTCCACAGGAAGGGATTTTGAGATAGCCATTGCAATGGCAATAACAGCATTTAACCCTGCTGTTGCATTAGCGACTGTTATAGGTCCCCTTATTGAAGTGCCTGTAATGCTTGCTTTAGTATGGTTTGCTAAAAAAACAGAAAATAGACTTTTCTTTGATGAAACTTTAGGACTTCCCGGGAGAGTTAAACAGACCTGAACTCCAATCTGCATACTGTACATGCCTGACAGCCTATATGGTGCATTGGATTCAGAAGGTATCTTGCCATTTTTAATAACCTCATCGGGAAAAGAGGGAGGCCAAAGCCTCCCTCTTTTTTATAAAAAACGGCTGTATTTAAAGAGAACATTTCTAAATTGGCTTGACATTGGGCATATAACTTCTTGACAGGCTTATCAATTATGATAAAAACTATCCCGTAGATGCTTTCTATTTTAGTTATTCAATAAGGCTCATGCGGGCGGTTAACTCAGCGGCAGAGTGCTACCTTCACACGGTAGAAGTCACTGGTTCAAACCCAGTACCGCCCACCATAAAAATCATTTAATTACTGAACTTGCCTCATTATGCGGTAGACTCAGGTAGTTTAAACCATCTGAGTCAAGGGCATTACTCACTACACTCACAGAAGATAGACCCGTTGCAGCAGCAGCCGGCATAGGGTTTAAAAGCCCGTAGGTAAAGGCAGGGGCAGGTCTATCTTCTTTAAGATTAAGATATTTTTTCTTTCTGCCTCTTTCATCTTAACTCCATTTAGCAGTAACAAAATCACAATAATCTATTACCTTACACTGCCAACATAAGGGTTTAATTGCCCTGCATATATTTCTTCCATGCAGTATAAGAAGATTTGTTGCATCTGTCCATTTATCTTGAGGGATTATCTTGCAGAGTGCCTGTTCTATCTTATCAGGATTATCTGATTCAGCAAGTCCAATCCTTTTAGATACCCTTTTTACATGCGTATCAACTGCTATTGCCTGTCTGCCAAAGGCGTTGCCAAGGACTATGTTTGCTGTCTTCCTGCCAACACCTGACAGTGTGATGAGTTCTTCCAATGTATAAGGAATCCCCCCTTTAAAATCCTGAACAATTTTTTTACAACATTTCTTAATATTTCTTGCCTTGTTTTTATAAAAACCTGTAGGTTTTATTACTTCTTCCAATTCTTTAATATCGGCATTTGCAAGATATTCTGGGGTTTTGAATTTTTTGAACAATATTGGTGTGACCTTGTTTACCCTTTCATCTGTACACTGGGCAGAGAGAATTGTGGCTATCAGAAGTTGAAACGGGGTTTTAAAATTAAGTGCAGGTCTTGGGTTTGGATGTTCTCTTTCAAGTATATCAATAATCCTCTTTGCCTTTTCCTTTATATACAGCGACATAAATAAATGCGCATATAGAGCGTCAGAACAAAGCACGACCCATGCTTCGCATGGGTGCCCCGGGCGCGACAAAAGCGAGGAGTGAGGCGTATTTTAAGCATACGCCGCAACGACCTGTCTGCGTGCAACGCACAGGCAGGCAACACAGGTATGCGAAGTTATAACGCTCTATATAGTTTCATCTTTAAGGTTACTGGGTTTACTGCATCTTATATCCAATCTTTCTCAAAAAATCCTTTCTCTTCTTTTTATCTTCGTCAGTTTCAACTCCTTTTGGCGAAAAGCCGTCAATAACCCCCATTATGCCTCTGCCTTGTGATGTTTCTGCGGCAACAACCTCAACAGGGTTTGCAGTTGCGCAGAAAATCCGGCAGACCTCCTGACAGTTTTTGACTGCGTTTAATATGTTTATTGGAAAGGCATCCCTTATAATAATCATAAAGACATGACCTGCCCCAATGTTTGAGAGATTTTCAATAGCCTTGTCTGTAAGTTCCTTATCATTCCCTTCATGTCTTATAAGGCACGGACCTGACGCCTCGCAGAACGCAATCCCGAATTTTGCCTGCGGCACACTCGTAACAATTATTTCATAGAGGTCTTCAATGGTCTTTATAAAATGCGTCTGCCCGAGGATTATGTTTGACCCCTGCGGGATGTCTATTTTTATGGTTTTAAGTTCCATTTGGTTTTTACCTCTAAAACCTTCTCTCAAACACATAATAAGCAAGACCTGTAAGCGCTGACCTTTCTGCAGAAGGCTCAAATATCTCAATGAGTGTCTTTGCCCTGTCTGTATATTCCCTTGCCTTTGCCATTGCAGATTCAATGCAGTGATATTTATTGATTAGGGAGATTATATATGCAAGTTTTGACCTGTTCATGTCATCCTGTCCTATCAATTTCAGGATTTCCTGTTTTTCATCCTGTGTTGAGTTCCTTAAAAGATATATTAGAGGCAGAGTGATCTTCCCCTCCTTAAGGTCATTTCCTACTGCCTTGCCGAGTTCTTCATCTTTAGATGTGTAATCAAGGCAGTCGTCTGTAAGTTGAAACGCCATACCGAGATTTAAACCAAAACCTGCGAGGGCGTCTTTCTTTTCCTTTGAAACCCTGCCAAGTATAGCGCCTATGCGGCATGCAGCGGACATGAGGATTGCTGTTTTATTTTCCACAATCTTCAGATATTCTTCTTCTGTGGTTTCCGGGTCATTGCTTTTTAACAGTTGAAGGATTTCCCCCTCTGACATCTGTGTTGTTGTCTTTGATATGACCTTTAGAATTTCCATATCCCCATGCTCAATCATCAGGTAAAATGATTTTGAATATAGAAAGTCTCCTACGAGCACGCTTGCGCCGTTCCCCCACAGGATATTTGCAGACACCTTGCCTCTTCTTAAATCAGCCTCGTCTACAACATCATCATGTAGAAGGGTTGCGGTATGTATAAATTCAACTATTGATGCAAATGGTATATGCGATTCGCCCTTGTATCCGCACAGTTTTGAGGATAACAATACCAAAAGCGGTCTTGCCCTCTTGCCGCCGTTTCCAAGTATATATTCCCCCATCTTTCTAATCAGGAATATGTCTGAATGAAGGTTTTTTTTGAATTCAATATCAACATTCTTCAGGTCATCCTGAATCAAATCGTAAATCTGTTGTATCATATCTTTTCGTTTCCCTCGTCCCTCAAGGCTTTAGCCTTGAA
>JACRPW010000102.1 GCA_016223005.1 Deltaproteobacteria bacterium
CCGCATAAACCAATCTACCTCTAATCCCCCCTCACCCCCTTTGTAAACGGGGGGATGTAAGGGGGGATTATGATGCCCACGCCAGTGCCCCAGAAATGTTACACCGAATACCTTTACAAAACATGCAGCAGCAAGTGCAGCAGCAAGTGCAAGTATTGCAGCGCCAAGCGGAATGAGCAGATTTAGTAATGGACTGTGTAAAGATGGTGAAAGTAAAAATGCCTGAAATGTAAGCCACTCAGAGACAAACCCGTTAAACGGCGGCAGTGCCGAAATGGATACACAACCTATTAAAAAGAGTGCAGCAGTCCACGGCATCTTATGGATAAGTCCGCCCATCTCCTCCATATTCCTTTCATGTGTAGAATGAAGCACAGCGCCTGCTCCCATAAATAGAAGTCCTTTGAACATTGCATGGTTGAGTGTGTGATAAAGTCCTGCAATGAGTGCAAGTGCGGCAAGTGTGGGCATATGGAAGGATGTAAATATGAGGGCAAGTCCTATTCCAATAAGTATTATGCCTATATTTTCTACAGAATGATATGCAAGGAGTTTCTTCAAATCATGTTGCATAAGGGCATACAGAACACCCATTATTGTAGATATGAGTCCGAATATGAGAACAACTGCGCCCCACCACCACGGGAATACACGGAGGAGGTCAAATGTAACCCTGATAATGCCGTAGATAGCAGTCTTGAGCATAACTCCGCTCATGAGCGCTGATACATTTGATGGCGCCACAGGATGTGCCTCAGGAAGCCATACATGAAGCGGCACAACACCTGCCTTTGCAGCAAACCCGAAGAATGCAAGCAGGAATGCGATAGTTGCCCAACCTTCGGAAAACTCTGTATGACGCATTGACTCAAATGTATAAGATGCGAGATTTACCGAACTGTCCTGACTTTCAATGCCTGTAGTAAGACCTGCCATAACACCAAAGGATAGAAGTATTGCAATTGCGCCAATATGAGCGACCACAAGGTATAAAAATGCAGCCCTTCGGTTTTCTACCTTTTCATCCTCGAACATTACAAGAAAATACGAGGATAGCGCCATTGCCTCCCATGCTATCATAAAGAATAAGGCATCATCCGCAAGCACGACCAGAAACATCCCTGCTATAAACAAATTATAAAATATCACGAGCGATGTAACAGGACGTTTCCCGATAAATCCTTTCAGATAGCCTATGGAATAAATAGATACAAAAAATGAGAGGAGCCCTATAACTGTCAGAAAGAACCCTGCCAAAGGGTCAAGTCTTAAATGGAAAGGGAGGTCTGGAAGCCCTATAGGGATAACAATGGATTCTGCATGACCCATTGCTGTTGTCCATACCCCGGATATAACAGCAAGTAGAGATGCCATGGCTGTAATGGGAAAGGAGACAAAAAGGAGCAGGTGTTGATACCTGATAAACAACGGTGTCAGGAGTATGGTAATCAATAACAGGTGCAAAGAAGATAAGGAAATCTCAAACGGTGTCATATCTGAGGCACTCCCACAATCACAATGTTTGTCCCTTCCTCCAATACCCAAAAAAAGGACTGGACATCCTCTTTACTCATCACAAGGTCTACTATTGCAAAGTCTCTTTTTCTTAGGTAATTCCATACCGACCCCTTTTTCAAATAAAAGGGTATAACGATAGGGCATATCCCCTAACTCTAGAAAGTCTATCTCAGTATGGGTGGTGGTATCAGTCCCTCCCTCTTTTTTGGAGGGTTTTATCTCCTTCCTTTTAGGATAAAATAATGCCCTCTTTTTGACGAGGATAATCGGCTCTATAGTTTGACCCCTTTCCCTCCAGTATCTTATTTTTGCTATATCAAATTCCCTCATGGTAAAACCCCCGTTTTTTAGATATATCTTTTTCGTAGAAGGGTTCAAGATGAGATAGGACTTCTTCTCCTGGGCTAATCCAATCTCTACCTCCAGAAGGCGATTCTCTTCGTTTAAGCCCCTTATCCCTTGGCCAACACCATTACCTGCGATGACTATGGGGCTCCCTATTGGGATTGGAATATAACCGGTTATAAATAAAAAAATAATGACAAACATTTGAACTTTGAGCTTTGACATTTGAACTTCGTACAAACAGGGCTTAAGCCCTATTGCTACCACTCCCCTCATTGCTAATTGTTAATTGATAATTTTACATTAAAAGATATATATCTTTGTCCCTACCTTAACTAGATTGTAGATGCTCTCCAGTTCCTTGTTCCCCACCCGGATACACCCATGGGTAACATTCCTGCCCAGAAGTCGGGTATAGAGGGTTCCATGGATAAAGTAACCATTACCAAATGCCAGGGCATAGTCTCCCAGAACACCCTCCTCTATCCTGGCCTTCCAGTTTTTTGGTATATCCTCCCCCTCTTCAATAAATGCCCAATCAGGCTTTATCCACACAGGGCCCCGGACCTTCCCCTTTACCTCAAACTCCCCCCTCGGGGTATCAAAGACCCACTGCCTCGCACCATTGGGGTCCCGCAAAATACTACCATTCCCACTGGAGATAACTGCCTGGAGTATAACCTTTTCTCCCTTTTTAAGTGAAAGGAGGCTCCTTGCTGTATCTACAACTATATATCTTCCATCTGGCGCAAGCATGTCAATCCTCTTCTTAATGTCCCTATTTCTTTTAATGATCTTACCTAAATCTGCTCTCTCAACCGATGATATCGGTTTCTCTCTGCCAATATAATAGGCAAGCCCCTCCACCGCCAGAAGGAGGCTTATCATCCCGATAATTGATATTAACCCAAAAAATGCATTTAGCCTCAGATAAAACTTAACAAATTGTCCCCCTGAGTCTTGTTTGATAGACCTTATATCCTTCAGGGGCATAAAGGAGTGCCTCAGCCTTCCAGAGGTCATGCTCCAACCTCTTTGCCAGTTCCACCTCTGGAGGTAACGGAGGTGGGCTGCACCCGGCGAGGGTTAAAAAGAAAAGAAACCCCAAGATGAAGAGTATCATTCTGGAGTTTCTTGTATTACATCCTGAAAGAGCCATAAGTAGAGGTGAAACCTACTTCTTGCCGCCCTTCTTGGGCTTGACCTTCTCCATAGCAGCCTTTACCTGCTCGGATACACCACCTGCCTTCTCCTTGACGGCCTTGGCCTTATCAATGGCGGTCAGGTAATCCTCCTTGTCTATCAGCGCCTGAACCTCTGGGAGGGAATCCTCCAGGCCCTTTACATCACCCTTCATGGCCTCTATATCTGTCTTTGCACCCTTCCCCATGGGCGCCTTTGTTAGCAGTGCCTTTGCCTCATCTATAGCAGCCTTCGCCTCACCCTGGAGGGTAATAGCCTCCTTCTTCTTCTCCTCCTTCTTGGCCGCGGTATCGGTCTTAACCTTTTCTGCGTCTGATTTAACCGTAGCCAACATCCCCTTGGCCTTGTCATAGTTCCTTGAGAGGACAAACTTACCATCCTGAACCTTAACCTCATCCATGGCAGCGGTTAGACTATCATCCATCTTCTTTACCTCTTCCGGGAGATATGTAGTGCTGCCAGCTGCCTTTGCAGCATCCACCGATACCTTGGCACCACTCATCTCCTCGGTTGGTTGTTTTGCACAACCAGCAAAGACAAGTACAACCAGCAATCCGTAAACAACGCACCTTAATACACCTCTCATTGCCTTATTCCTCCTTTTTTATTTAGTTTCCACTAAAAAAGTGTGGAAACCATGACTTTCCTTTTTGGCTCTGGCAGTCCTTCTTAACCCATCTATTTTATGGCCAGCCCATCACCTCCATTTTCTTTAAGTTTAATTTATGGTGCAGGTATTACTTTTTTACCTTTGCTGATGTCTTTTTTGTCGTCTTTTTTGCTGTTTTTGGCTTTGCAGTTGTCTTTGGTTTTGCCTTTACCTTCTTATCTAATCTGGCATTTAGTTCAGATACCTTTGAAATCAGTTCAGAATTCTTTGTCGTTAGTTCAGTTACCTGTGTCTCAAGGACAGATTTCTCATTCGCAAATGTTTCCACCTGTTTTTTGAGTTGGATGTTTTCCTCCTGGAGTTTTTTAGACTCGCATCCTGATAAAAATGGCGCTGCAGAAAATACCAGCAATGCCAGTAATGCAACAATCTTCTTTATAACATCTCCTCCTTTTTTATCCTGTATTTTATTGCGCAGGAATAACAAGTATGATGACAGCCTCTTCCCTGCCTATATTTTTCCAATTATGTGGTTTTGTAGAATTAAAATACACGCTGTCTCCTTGTTCGAGGATATACTCTTTATCCTCCAGAACAAACCTTACCCTGCCTTTGAGTACTATTCCGAATTCCTCTCCATGACGGGAAGAGTAGGGATGTTCACCGCTCTCGCCGCCGACCTCCATTGTAAGCATAAACGGCTCTATCCTTTTTTTGCTCAGTTCATGTGCCAGTGGCTGGATTATTGCCTTTGACCCCTTGCTGAATATCTTCTTTCTTTCACCCTTTCTCATTACAACACTATCAGGTTTTGCAGGGTCATCAAAAAAATATGTAATATTTACATTAAGGGCATCAGCAATGTTTTCAAGAGATGCAATTGACGGAGAGACCTGTCCGAGTTCAAGTTGTGAAAGGAAACTTGCAGAAAGCCCTATCCTTTCACCGAGGTCCCTGAGCGACAGTTTTGCTTCTTCGCGCAGTTTTTTTAATTTGCTGCCGATCGTTATCATTTGCAGCACATTTACACTATAAATTTACATCTGTCAAGAATTACTTTACAGATTACTTGACAGATGTGCAAGAGTGGTAATGTAAACTCTTTTGTGTAACTTTAACCCAGATAACGCGTGAGCGCCAAGATTATAACAATATCAATAACGTAATGCGAAACTTTAGTTTCGCTTAAAGAAAAGGCAAAAGAAGAGGCGATAAAGGAGATATAGGAGAAGTATAAGATAAAAACATGGCTTGAGGCGCTAAGGGAATTTGCCAAATCTCATGACGACCTGCCAAAGATAATCTGGGTGATATATTTATTTATATATTTATTTTGACATAACATCACTTTTAATCTATAATGTTTTAAATTACCAACACAGCATAATGGGAGGCTTTTATGAAAAAATTGATTTCCTTTACAATGATTTTAATCCTGTTGAACCTAACATACGGCTGCACAGAGTATCATGCTCAGGGTGCAGGTATTGGTGGACTTGTAGGTGGTGTTGCAGGGGCACTCCTTGATAAAAAGAATCCATGGAGAGGCGGTGTGATAGGGGCAGGACTTGGTGCAGTTGCAGGTGCAACACTGACAGATATATCTATGCGGGCATCAAAGGAGGCAGCATCGTCTGGCAAACCCGTGGAATACAGAACTGAAGATGGCCGTGGTGTTTATAGGGCAGACCCGTTAGAATATGATGCAAAGACAAAATGCAGGAAGGTACAAGAAAGGGTCTGGGAAGAAGGGAAACGTGTGAAGGATCAGACAAAAGAGATTTGCGAAAGTGAGAAGTCTGAAAGAAGATATTAGAACGGGACATCCTCTATAGGTGTATTATTTTCCTTGTCCCCTTTTCCTTGTCTGTCCGAATCTGTCCCCTTTTCTGTCCGCGGAGGTGACATAATCACTTTGCAACAACAGCGGACAATTCTATTTGTTGACAACACAAAAATAAATCATAAAAATATAAAACTAGTTTTTTATAAAAACCTTGACAATATTGTCAGCAAGAGGTTATAAATAAGCCCACTAATTTATTTTTGGAGGTAAAAATTGGCAACACATAGTTCTGCAGTAAAGAGGCACAAACAGAGTCTAAAAAGACGCGACGGTAATATGGTTGTAAAATCAGGTGTTAAGACTGCAATTAAAAAGGTGAGGGATGCGGTAAAAGAAGGCAATAGAGAGGATGCAAAGACATGTCTTGTAAATGCTGTGAAACTTCTGGACAAGGCCGTCAGCAAAGGGATTTTACACAGAAATAATGCATCACGGAGAATATCCAACCTGACAACCGCAGTAAATTCTATCGCTGCAAAATAAGGCTGAAAAAAACATCCAAAGGCTGAAAGAAAACAAAAAAAACTTTTTTTCAGCCTAAAACCTGTTTTTCTATTCAAGACATAGTCTCATAACCAGTCTCTCTAGTATCAACCGGTGCAGCCTGCTAGATTTAAGTGCAATGTCAGTTTCATAAAGTTTACTGAAGATGCGGAGAAGTTCATCTTCAGTAAATACATCGCTTTGTTTTAGATATTTTTCAATATAAAATGGTGACACCCCTGCCATGCCGGCAATCTTGTTTTTAGGGGTATTTCTCTTGTTTAATGTCTTCATTTTCAGAAGGATTCTAAACTGTCGGGTAATCATAGCTAAAATTTTTAAAGGTTCTTCCCCTTCTTTTGTCTTTATTATCTTACCCAATGCCATAAGGGATTCTTTAATATCTTTTTTACCCAGCGAGTCTGTAAAATTGAATATGGATGACATTTTTATGTCAGATACCGTCATCTCTGCATCGCTTATGTCTATTGTTTTCTTGTTTCCAGCAAATAGTGTAAGTTTTTCAATCTCTTTCTTTAAATCAGAAAGTTCTTTTCCTGTTGTTTCTATGAGATGTCCTATTGCTGCATCAGATATATCCTTGCCTGTCTTTCTTATTTCGGTTCTTATCCATTGAGGTAGTTCTTTTTCTGACATAGAATTAAATGCAAACATATAGTTTCGCTTATCAAGTTCTGAAAACAGGTTACTGCCTTTTTCTATTTTACCTGTTAGTGCTACCAGAATTAATGAAGTGGTATTGCATGGTCTTTTTATATATTCAACAAGTTCTGAAGACTCTGATGTGCTGATTGACTCTATACCTTTTACAATAACGACCCTTTTATCTGATATGAACGGCGCGGTTTGGCAGGTTGAAATGATTGATGATATGTCAGAATCCTTGATATGAAATACATGATAGTTTAAATCTTTAAAATCAGGTTGAACTGTCTTGTCTTTAAGAAGATTTATTGCATCTTCAATCAAGAATTCTTCTTTGCCGTAGAGGAGATATACAGGGAGGATATTACCTTTTTTTATTCTGTCAAATGTGGTGTGCATTATAAAACTTAAAAATCCTCCAGCATCCTTTCCTTTATAAGCCTTGCACTGTCTTTTGCCATTTTCTTTAGTGCCTCCCATTCCGCAGTCTTTGTTGCGGTAATATCACTAGTAACCCTGAAGTCTTCATAATCAGTAAAGTTCTTATCCTGCCATAAAATCTTGCCGTCAGATTTTCGGACAAGGGATAGTTCAAGTCTTATTGTAAGACGATATTCCTGCAAAAGGTCGTTTCTGTTAAATGATACAGGTGAGAGTTTATAATCTTTAATAGTGCCGCTGATGGTTGCCTCTCCATTTGATACTACCTTTACAATACCGCTTATTACAAACTCATCCACTACAGCAGGTGTTATAACTGATTCCACATCAGGTTTCTGGGTTTCATTCTTAAAAAAGGGTATTGAGACTGTTTTGATGTCCCCTGGAAATTTGCCGTCCTTGCCTGCTATATGATAGCCACAGCCAGAAAGGGCAGTGAATAGTGAATAGTAAATAGTGAATAGGAAAAGCCAAAACAATATTTTTGATTTTTGATTTTTGATTTTTGATTTTTTCATCATCCTGCCACTATGTTTAATATTTTATCTTGAATATACACAACCTTCTTGATGCCTTTGCCTTGCAGCCATTCTTTGACTTTACTGTCATTAAACGCAGTATCTTCAGCCTGTTTTTGGCTTGAGCCTGCAGGTATGTTCAGACGGCTCCGCACCTTGCCGTTTATCTGGACAACAAGGGTTACCTCCTGTTTTACAAGTGCGTCCTCATTGTAAGACGGCCATAACATATTTGCAAGCAGTTCTTTATTCCCTATCTCCCGCCAGAGTTCTTCGCATATATGCGGGGCAAAGGGCGAAAGTAAAACAATAAGTGATTCTACAGCACCCCTAAACTCTTTTGATTCTTTATCTTCATATCTGGAGAGGAAGTTTATATATTCCATCAAGGCTCCAATGCCTGTATTGAAGTGAAACCTTTCAATATCTTCCGTAACCTTTTTAATTGTCCTATTCATCTCCTGCCATAATGGGGACTGGGGACTGGGGACTGGGGACTGGGGAGTTGTCTTTTCTTTTACTCCTGACTCCTGACTCCTGACCCCTGACTCTAATACAAGCCTCCACACCCTGTTTAAAAACCTGTATGCGCCTTCAACACCTTCATCGCTCCAGTCCAAATCCTTTTCAGGCGGTGCAGCAAACAGGGAAAATACCCTTGCAGTATCAGCGCCGTATTTTTTTATTAAATCGTCAGGGTCAACCACATTGCCCTTGCTCTTGCTCATCTTAGCCCCGTCTTTTATAACCATACCTTGCGTCAGAAGGTTTGTGAACGGTTCATCAATCTGGACGAGTCCCAAATCCCTTATCACCTTTGTAAAAAACCTTGAATACAAAAGATGCAGAACAGCATGTTCAATGCCGCCGATATACTGGTCAACAGGCATCCAGTATTTTGCCTTATCTTTATCAAACGGTGATGTATCTTCTGAAGGCGATGTATATCTCAGGAAATACCATGATGAATCAATGAATGTATCCATTGTATCTGTTTCCCGTCTTGCAGATGAACTTCCGCACCACGGGCATCTTGTTTTTATGAATTCATCCGATTGTGCCAGAGGCGAGCCGCCCTCGCCTGTAAGTTTTATATCCTCAGGCAGTATTACCGGGAGTTTTTCATAAGGCGCAGGGACAATGCCGCATGAATCGCAGTATATGAGCGGTATGGGACATCCCCAGTATCTCTGTCTTGATATGCCCCAGTCTTTTAATTTATATGAAACGGATTTTTTGCCTGTCCCTTTTTCCTCAAGTTCTTTTACTATTGCATCCATCGCATCCCTGTTATTCATGCCGTTAAACTGCTGTGAATTTACCATGATTCCGTCATCCACATATGCCTCTGTCATTGTCTCTGGGAACAGATTTAAAATCTGTCCCCTTTTCTGCGGCTGTATGACTACCTGCAATGGAAGGTTATACTTTTTTGCAAACTCAAAGTCCCTCTGGTCGTGTGCAGGAACTGCCATAACAGCGCCTGTGCCGTATTCCATCAGGACAAAGTTTGCAATATAAACCGGCATCTTTTTATTTGTAAGAGGGTTTATGCAGTATGAGCCTGTCCAAACGCCCTCTTTTTCAAGCAACGTCTCTGCTTGACTTCTTCTATCCTGTTTTTTTATCTTTTCCATGAACCTACTGACTTCTGACTCTTGACTCTTGACTGTTAGTTTCTCCGCCATAGGATGCTCAGGGGCTATTGACATAAATGTCGCGCCATAGAGCGTATCAGGTCTTGTTGTAAAGACCTTGATTTTATCCTGTGAATTGTCAATCGGGAAATCCACCTCTGCGCCTATGCTCTTTCCTATCCAGTTCCTCTGCATAGTCCCAACCCGCTCGGGCCAGCCTGTGAGTTTATCCAAATCACTTAACAGTTCCTCTGCATATGCCGTAATCTTCAAGAACCACTGCTCCAGTTCCCGTTTTTCTGCTAAAGAGTCGCACCTCCAGCAGAGTCCGTCTATAACCTGTTCATTTGCAAGCACAGTAGAGCATTTCGGACACCAGTTCACATATGATTTCTTTTTATATGCAAGTCCCTTTTCATACATCTTTAAGAAGAACCACTGATTCCACTTATAATATTCAGGCGTGAAGGTCGCTGTCTCCCTTGTCCAGTCATATGAAAGACCCATGCTTTTCAACTGGGTTTTCATGTAAGTGATGTTTTCCCTTGTCCATTTTGCAGGGTGTGTGCCGTGCTGTATTGCCGCATTTTCAGCAGGCATGCCGAACGAATCCCACCCCATTGGATGGAGGACATTAAATCCCCTCATCCTTAAAAATCTGGCGATGATGTCGCCTATGGAATAGTTCCTGACATGCCCCATGTGGATTTTTCCGGAAGGGTATGGGAACATCTCAAGGAGATAATATTTCTGTCTGGAAGTGTCTTCTGTTACAACAAAGACATTCTTTTCTTCCCATATCCTCTGCCATTTTTCTTCAATGATATGAGGCTCATATTTCTGGGACATCAAAATCCTCCTGATAAATGATAAATCATAGTATCTCCTGAATTTTTGATTTTTACCATACGGGCAGGCATATTATCAAGAAATTTTACCGTGATGTAATCCGTAAAATAGCGATTAAAAACCTCGCTATTTTAAAAACCTGCCTGCCTGTGCCGTTGGCACGGCAGACAGGCAGGTTTCCCCAAAAATCAATGTCTATTTTTGGGTGTAATGTTTCATGTTGACAATTCTGCGGTTAATATCATATAAATTACAATTCATTACAGATATGGAGGATAATATATGTTAAAGAGGCATTGTAAAAAGATTTGTTTTATCTTATCTATTTTGATACTGATTCCAAGTCTGGTATTATCTGCAGAACAAAAGTCAAAGACAAACAAAGGAGATGCTAAATTGGAAAAAATTAAGGATCCAAAGGCAGTGATTGAAACAAGGTATGGAAATATGGAGATGAGATTTTTCCCCGACGCAGCACCGAACCATGTTAAAAATTTTATAAAACTTGCAAAGACAGGTTCTTATGATGGAACTATATTCCACAGGGTCATACCGGGATTTATGATACAAGGTGGAGACCCTAATACAAAAGGTCCGAACAAATCAATCTATGGCACGGGCGGTCCTGGATATACTATTAATGCAGAGTTTAACAAGATAAGCCACAAAAGAGGGATTGTTTCTATGGCAAGGGCAATGGATCCGAATAGTGCAGGCTCTCAGTTTTTTATAGTTGTTGCGGATTCCAATTTTCTTGATGGGCAGTATACTGTGTTTGGTGAGGTTGTAAAGGGCATAGAAGTTGCTGATAAGATTGTGAACCTGCCTAGAAATGCAAATGACCTGCCTGATGAAAGGGTTGAGATTAAGGTAAAGATTATAGAGTAACCCAAAAATAGACATTGATTTTTGGGAGTAAGATTTTTTATGGAGGTGTAGTGCAGGTATGAAACTTTCACAAAGGGCATTGAATATAAAGGAGTCGCCGACTATGGCAATTTCAGCAAAGGCAAAGGCAATGAAGGAGCGGGGCTTTGATATTATTGACTTTGGTGTTGGTGAGCCTGGTTTTGATACGCCTGAAAATATAAAAGAGGCAGGGATAAAGGCTATAAGAGATGGTTTTACAAAGTATACTGCAGTTGGCGGCACAAACGAATTAAAAGACGCCATTATAGGAAAGTTTAGGAGAGATAATGACCTTGAATATACAAGGGATGAAGTCCTTGTGTCCTGCGGAGGTAAACATTCTATATTTAATCTCTGTATGGCGATGTTTGAATCCGGTGATGAGGTTTTGATACCTGCTCCTTACTGGGTGTCATACCCTGAAATGGTATCCCTTGCAGGTGCAGAACCTATCATAATCCCGTCAAGAGAGGATAACAATTTCAAGATAACAGCAGGCGATATAAATGAATATATAAGCCCTGCAACAAAGGCTGTAATAATCAACAGCCCTTCAAACCCAACAGGTGTGGTATATGAGCCTTCTGAACTGAAACTTATTGCCGATGTCTGTCTTAAAAAAGGCATATTCATCATATCAGATGAGATTTACGAAAAACTTATTTATGATGGACATCCGTTTGTTTCAATGGCATCATTTTCAAAGGCTGTGAAGCAGCAGACCATAGTTTTAAATGGTGTCTCAAAGACATATTCAATGACAGGATGGCGCATTGGCTATGCAGCGGGGCCAAAGGAACTTATAAAGGCAATGGCAGATATCCAGAGCCAGTCCACATCAAACCCATGCTCAATATCACAAAAATCTGCTGTAGAGGCTTTAAATGGCAAGCAGGATAGTGTAGAGAAGATGGCGGCAGAACTTGATGAAAGGCGAAAGGTGATGGTTAATGGTTTAAATGCAATAAAGGGTATAAAGTGCATAATGCCAAAGGGTGCGTTTTATGTATTTCCAAATATACGCAGGCTTTTAAATAAGAGGTTTGGAGATAAGGTTATAAAGACATCTACAGATATGGCAGACTTTCTTCTTGAGCAGGCAGAGGTTGCTGTTGTGCCAGGAGACGCATTTGCCGGATGGAACTATATGAGGCTTTCCTATGCAACAAATATGGAAAATATTAAAGAAGGATTGAAAAGGATAGGAGAGGCTGTATCAAAACTGGAATAAACATGCCCTTGGCAGCATGCCTTGTAAATTGGCTGGGGGACAAGGATTCGAACCTCGATAGACAGAGTCAGAGTCTGCCGTCCTGCCGTTAGACGATCCCCCAACTGATTCTAAATTTAATTCAAAATAATCCTTACAGTCAAGAGAAATTTATAAATGCGACATATCCTCATACCAACACTCCTTTTTTTGCTTACATTAGGCACTACACTTATATCCGGTTCTTTTATGGCAGGTGTCAATCCCTTTGCCAGTCTGACAGGTTTTGTATCAGGTATGCCGTTTTCAATATCTCTGCTTTCTATCCTCCTGACACATGAGATGGGGCACTTCATTGCATCAAAGAGACATGGTATTCTGGCAACACTGCCATATTTTATTCCAGGTCCGCCATTTCCACCTTTGCCAGGCACATTCGGCGCCTTTATAAAAATGAAATCCCCTGTAGTAAATAAAAGGTCGCTCCTTGATGTCGGGGCAGCAGGCCCTTTAGCAGGATTTATTGTTTCTGTAATTGTGACTATACTTGGCGTAAGGTTTTCAAAAATCTTGCCGACACAGGGTGTTTTTGCAGAACAACTCGGCTCTTCCTTGCTATTTGATATACTAACATATATTACTGTAGGACATATACCTGATGGTTACGACCTTTTTCTAAACCCTGTTGCATATGCAGGATGGATAGGTTTCTTTGTTACATCAATAAATCTCCTGCCAATAGGACAGCTGGATGGCGGACATATACTTTATGCAGTCGCAGGAACATGGCACAGGTTTATATCTGTCGGATTTATTATAGCATTGGTTATCATGGGGATAATGGTATATGAAGGGTGGCTTATATGGGCAGTTATAATAACTATAGTGGGAACAAAACATCCGCCTGTAATAGACGACTGTACCCCGCTGAACCCTGCAAGAAAATTAATCATGTGGATTACCCTTCTGGTTTTCATTTTGACTTTTATCCCTGCACCGTTTAGGATGTAACGCACTATGAGAGGTATTTGAATGAAGATATTTACCATTGAAGAACTGAAACAATACGACGGCAGCCAGAAAGGCATGCCAGTATATTTTACCTACAAAGGCAGGGTGTATGATGTGTCTGAACATCCGTTATTTGTTGATGGCATTCACTTTGAACACTATGCCGGTGCAGACTTGACTTCCTATATGATTGATGCGCCGCATGGTGAAGAGGTTTTAGAAAAGATGAGGGTTGTGGGAGAGATTAAAATATAGAGGAATAATCTTATGGTCCCTCCGTTCCCCAAAATCCTAAATCGGATTTTGGGTTATAGACATATCTGTATATCTCATAAGCAGCCATTACCTGTTTAACATAGTTCCTTGTTTCTCTATATGGTATATTTTCCACGAATTCATCAGTATCAATATTGTTATACTTCTTTAGCCATGCCTTTACCATATGAGGTCCTGCATTATATGCAGCAAGTGCATGATAGATATTACCGTTAAACTCTCTTGTAACCTCTTTAAGATAGGTTGTCCCCATTGTAACATTTACATCCGCTAAAAATAAGTCATCAACTTGAAACTTGTCCATTGACAGTGTTTCAGCAATCTTAAGCCCTGTCTTTGGCATAATTTGCATTAACCCGATTGCACCTGCCCTTGATATGACTGTTTCATTAAATCCGCTTTCCTGTGTAATGACAGCATACACAAGGTAGGGGTCTATTAAAGAAGATGCCGTGATTTTGTCAACTATGGTTTTGTATCCCACAGGATCGGCATGAGGCAATACGGTTTGGAATAGATGGTTTTCAGATGCCATAGAAGGATTTTTGAGAAGGTAAAGTCCTATGATACGGCAGCGGTTAAGTTTTCCTATACTCCTGAATAAGATACCTGTCTGTATAAAATCATTTAAATCCGTTTTCTTTTTTACAGATTCTAATTCCAGATAAGCCAAATCCGTGAGGTTCATACTTATCAATTCTCTTGCCCTTTTGATGTCCAAGCCTTCAGCAGCAGTTGTATTTATCTGTGTATCGCCAATTACTGATAAAGGATTTATAGCAGCATCTTTAGATTTTATTCCCATATCCTCAAGTATCTTTTTTGCAAGGACCCCGTAATATGATGGCAGTGTCTCTGATAGGTATAATCTTTTTAAAACATCTATTGCCTTGTCTTTACTACCAAGTTTGAGCAATACCTTTCCATACCAGTATAGCGCCTGTTTTCTGAATTTATCAGATGGAGATGCTATTAGATGGGCAAGATATTTCTCTGTATTTCTATAATCCTTTTTTTCATAGTGCATCCATGCCATCTGCCAGAGGGCATCATCTTTCCACTTGCTTAAGGGATATTTATTTGCAAGTTTATTTAAGAGTTCTAATGCATATGCCTCCGCGCCCGATTCCCTTGATATGATAGATGTCCTATAGATTAGTTCATCCGTATAAATGCCGTCAGGAAATGTATCCATGTATTCCTTATATACTTTGACGGCATCTTCACTTTGATTTAGATTTGAATATGTCTTTCCCAGCCATGAAAATATCTCTTCCTTAATGTTGTTATTATTAGTATTGTCAAGAAGGGTTTTAAAAAATTCCATTGCCTCATTATATGCCTTTGTGTAATAAAGGGATTTTGCACTCATCATCAAAAACCGTTCTTGTTTTGTGAAAAGAGATTCCTTTATAACTGCTTTGTATTCTCTGGCATTAAACAGATTTTGGATGCGGTTATATAGTTCATCTGCAGAAAGAATCGGCTCGGGTATCATTTTTGTGTATTTATCCATGGGGTATTCTATATACAGCCGTTTTAATATATTTTGAGATTCTTCATGTCTGCCGGTATTCTCAAGACTTATGCTATACTTGTATAGTGCCTGAGACACTTCATTATGGGATGGTAATCTACTAATGAACATATTAAAATACTCTTTAGCCTTTTCATAACTGCCTGTATTTAAAAATATATCTCCTATACTTAATATAGTAGAAGGGAAAAGGGGACTGTCGGGGTATTCTTTTATAATCTTATTGAAATATAGGAGTGCCTCATCATATCTGTTAAGGTTTGATAAGGCGGATGCCCTGTAATAAATGGCATAATCGTAAAGGATGTATTTATCAGTCGCCTGCTCTAAAAAAGATAGCGAGGTTTCCCAATTATTTGACTGGTATGCCTGATAGCCGTTGAAAAAGATATACCACGGATTTAAAATATGGGTATTAGCAGGGTTTAAGTCATCTGCAAATACAGATGGGTGGTGTATAAATTGAAAAAACAGGATTAGAAGTATTATGATGTTCTTCATCGTGTCACCTTTTGATGATGCCACCTACAAGGGATTTTATGCTGTAAATTAAACTATGTCAAGGTTTGATAATGTCTATGCTGGAGCAGATTAAAAAAACTATTGAAAGATTTAAGATGCTTGAGAAAGGGGATAAGGTTCTTGCGGCTGTCTCAGGCGGTGTGGATTCAATTGTGCTTTTGCATATTTTAATTATGCTGAAAAATGAATATGAACTTGATGATGTGTCAGTCATTCATCTTAATCATTCTATGAGGGGCTGTGAGTCCAACAGGGATTATCTTTTTGTAAGGGATATTGCAAAAAAGAGAAATATCCGATTTATAGGCAAGACAGTTGATGTGATGAAGGCAGTCAATAGAAAAAACGGCTCTTTGCAGGAGATTGCAAGGAAAATCAGGTATGATTTTTTTGAGGATGCCATAAGAAGATATAAGGCAGATAAGGTTGCAACAGGACACACACTTGATGACAATGCAGAGACTGTCCTTATGAGGATTATAAAAGGGACATCTCTCAAGGGTCTGTCCGGGATACCGCCTGTTAGAGACAAATTTATCAGACCGCTTATAGAAATAAAAAGGGCGGATATTGAGAGATATGCTAATGAAAATAGACTTAAGTTTGTAGAAGACAGTTCAAATAAAATGGGAAAATATTTGAGGAATAGGCTACGTTTAAACTTACTGCCTATTCTTCAGCAGTATAATCCACGGATAAAAGAAGACCTTGCAAGGCTTGCCATATCTATTGGAAGGGATGAGGATTATTTAAAAAGGGAAACAGAAAAGATATACAGGAGGATATTATTTGAAGATGATAAAAATTCTCAGGTCTTTGACCTCAAAAAGACAAAAAAACTTCCTGATACATTGAAGGCAAGGGTATTTTTAAAGGCGATAGCCTGTATAAAGGGTAACCAAATGGGCATCTATAGTTATCATATTGATGACATCTTTAAGTTGATTTTTAACCACGAACCGCAGTGTTCTATTAACCTGCCTAAAGGGGTTGTTGTCAAAAAGGAATATGACAAATTAATATTTGCATTAGGCAGGCAAATGGGGAGGGGTTCTATAAAAGGCATAACAGGTGAAAGGTTGATAAAGGTGCCGGGCAGCACATATATCAAAGAGATTGGTAAAGAAATCAAGGCATCAATCCTAGAGTATTCAGATATTGATGTTATGTCTAAAGATAGTAAGCACATCGCATATTTTGATATGGCTAAATTGATATTTCCGCTTGTTGTTAGAAATTTTAAAACAGGAGACAGGGTTAAGCCGTTTGGCATGAAAGGCACTAAAAAGATTAAGGATTTGTTCATAGAAAAGAAGATGCCGTCCTCTGAGAGAAAGAAGACACCGATTCTTTTATCTGGAGATGATATTATCTGGGTTGTGGGTGTAAGGAGAGGGGAGGGGGCAAAGATTGATAAAGATACAAGGAGAATTTTAATGGTGGTGATGGTAGACCTAAATCCCGATTTAGAAAACCAAATCAGGATTTAAAATTTTATTGTAAACGAATGAAAATTATGACAATATAGTCATTAAATTAAGCGGACACATAATCCAGTTATGGTTCACGGTCTTTAAATGGGGGTATTGTTTAATGAATCAGTTTGTTAAGAATATAGCAATGTGGTTGATAATAATTGCAACCATGATACTTCTTTTTAATCTGTTCAGCCATCCGCAGGCGCCTCAGGAAAGGATGAGTTATAGTGATTTTATACAGGCGGTTGAAAACGGCACGGTTGCAGAGGTTACAATTCAAGGCAATGATATACACGGTAAACTAAATGACAATAAAGAATTCAGGACATTTGCACCTCAGGACCCTGAACTAATAAAGACACTGAGGTCTAAAGGCATAAAAATTGTAGTAAGACCTGAAGATCAGGGTGTATCATGGAGTGCAATCCTTGTTTCATGGTTCCCATTAATCCTGCTTGTTGCCATATGGATATTCTTTATGAGGCAGATGCAGGTTGGCGGCGGAAAGGCAATGGCTTTTGGAAAGAGTCGGGCAAGACTTTTAACTGAAGAACAGCAGAAGATAACCTTTAAGGATGTTGCAGGTATAGAGGAGGCGAAGGAAGAGGTAAGTGAGATCATTGACTTCTTAAAAGACCCGAAAAAATTTACCAAACTTGGCGGACGGATTCCAAAAGGTGTTCTTCTTATAGGACAGCCTGGGACAGGTAAGACCTTGCTTGCAAAGGCAATTGCGGGTGAGGCAGGTGTTCCGTTTTTTAGTATCTCTGGTTCAGATTTTGTGGAGATGTTTGTAGGTGTTGGCGCATCAAGGGTCAGGGACCTGTTTACGCAGGGGAAGAAGAATGCACCATGTATAATATTTATAGACGAGATTGATGCTGTGGGAAGACACAGGGGAGCTGGATTAGGCGGCGGCCATGATGAGAGGGAACAGACATTGAATCAGCTGCTTGTTGAGATGGACGGTTTTGAATCAAATGAAGGTGTAATCCTTATTGCTGCAACAAACCGTCCTGATGTCCTTGACCCTGCGCTTCTGCGTCCAGGTAGATTTGACAGGACAGTTGTTGTCCCCAAACCTGATATAAAAGGGAGGGCAGAGATATTGAAGGTTCATACAGCCAAGACACCTGTTGCCGATGGTGTAAATATAGATGTCCTTGCAAGAGGCACACCTGGTTTTTCAGGTGCTGATCTGTCAAATCTGGTAAATGAGGCTGCGCTCCTTGCTGCGAGGCAGGGTAAGGACAAGGTAGAAATGGTTGATTTTAATGAAGCAAAAGACAAGGTAATGATGGGGAAAGAAAGAAAGAGTATGATAATAAGTGAGGAGGAAAAGAAAAACACTGCATATCATGAGGCAGGACACACCCTTGTTGCTAGACTTATACCAGGTACAGATCCTATCCATAAGGTATCTATTATTCCAAGAGGGATGGCATTGGGCTTAACACAACAACTTCCAGTAGATGAAAAGCATACATATCCAAGGGATTATCTTATAAACAATATATCGGTTCTCATGGGTGGCAGGGTGGCTGAGGAGATTGTCCTCCATCATACGACAACAGGTGCCGGCAATGACATAGAAAGGGCAACGGAACTTGCCAGAAAGATGGTTTGTGAGTGGGGCATGAGCGAAAAGATGGGGCCTCTCGCATTTGGAAAAAAAGAAGAGCAGATATTTCTTGGGAGGGAGATTGCACAGCACAGGGACTACAGCGAACAAACTGCCATGGAGATAGACGCAGAGGTTAAAAAGATTGTAATGGACAACTATAACAGGGCAAAGACACTTCTTTCAGGAAATATTGATACACTCCATAGACTGGCAAAGGCGCTCCTTGAAAAAGAGGTCCTTGATGGCAATGATATAGACAGGATAATACGCGGTGAAGATAATCCAATGGAGCCTGCAACTCGCAACTCTTAAACTCATTTAACCATGTTTTCAATCAGGTACCTTCCTATTATTTCTGAAACCCAATCAAAGATTGAAATGGAAAAAATCGGGGTTGACCCTGTTGGCGTAAGCCTTATGTTAAACAAACTCCTTCATCTTAATTTAAAGGTGGAGGGACTGACACCCCCTCAGGCGAATATATTAAAACAGGAGTTTCTTTCTGTCGGCGGAGAGGCAGCTGTTCCAAGGGGTGTCATAACCTGTGATATAGATACAGCGGATGCAATACTTTCAGGGACTGAAAAACAGTTTGTGCATGTTATAGAAAAATTAAAACTCCAGCCATTTGGTCTTGAAGACATAGGCAATAGAATAAAAGATGTAATAGACAATATCCATAAAAAAGAATTTGTGATAAAGTGCAAAAATAAAGATATTGTTTTTGGCAGAAAGACGCTTGTTATGGGTGTCTTGAATATAACCTCTGATTCATTTTCTGACGGCGGGCTTTATATTAAGAAAGAAGATGCTGTTAAAAGGGTGATGGAGATGACAGATGACGGCGCTGACATAATTGATATAGGCGGCGAATCCTCCCGCCCCGGTTCATTGCCTGTTTCATTAAATGATGAACTTGACAGGGTTCTACCTGTCATAAAAGAAGTTGCTAAAAATGTAAATGTCCCAATATCAATAGATACAACAAAGGCAGAGGTTGCAAGGCAGGCAATTGAAAACGGCGCTGACATTGTAAATGATATAAGCGCATTAAGGTTTGATAAAGATATGGCGGATGTGTGCGCAAGGAATAATGTGCCTGTGATTTTGATGCATATGAGAGGCACTCCGCAAACAATGCAGACAAATTTAAAATATGATAATTTAATGTCAGAGATATTTTGTTATCTATCAGAGAGGATTGCCTTTGCAAAAGATGCAGGAATAAAACCAGAAAAGATAATGATTGACCCTGGCATTTGTTTTGGTAAATCTGCAGAAGATAATCTAAAGATTATAAGCAGGCTGGAGGAATTCAAGGGTTTTGGGATGCCGATTGTCATCGGCACATCAAAAAAATCATTCATAGGGAAAACCCTTAACCTTGATATTGATGATAGGCTTGAAGGGACTGCTGCAACAGTTGCAGCGAGCATCTTAAAAGGCGCAAATATTGTCCGCGTCCATGATGTGAAGGAGATGAGAAGGGTTGCGGATATGGTGGATGCGATAAAAAACCAAATGTAAGGAGGTAGTTGTAGATATGGATTCAAGAAAACTCTTTGGAACTGACGGCGTTAGGGGTGTTGCCAATGTGTATCCTATGACAGTAGAAATGGCAACACAACTCGGCAGGGCAATTGCGTATGTATTTAAAAAAGAGCCGAGGAGGCATAAGATTGTCATAGGCAAGGATACAAGGCTTTCCGGTTACATGCTTGAGAATGCTATGGTTGCAGGGATATGTTCAATGGGTGTGGATGTAATGCTGGTTGGCCCGCTCCCCACCCCAGGCATCGCATTTATAACCTCAAGCATGAGGGCAGATGCAGGCGTTGTCATATCTGCATCGCATAATCCGTATCAGGACAACGGCATAAAATTCTTTTCAAAGGATGGGTTTAAACTTCCTGATGAGATTGAAGGAGAGATAGAGGATTTTATATTAAATAATAATGAAATACCCTCCCATAGACCAATTGCCAGCGATATTGGCAAGGCATACAGGATTGATGATGCAATAGGCAGATATGTTGTCTTTGCAAAAAATACCTTTCCAAAGGAATTGACGCTTGATGGTTTGAAGATTGCTGTTGATTGTGCAAATGGGGCTTGTTATAAAGTTGCCCCCGAGGTCTTCTATGAACTTGGTGCAGAGGTATTTTCGATAGGCGTGAAACCGGATGGAGAGAATATAAATAAAGGATGCGGCTCTCTTTATCCTGATAGACTTGCAACTATTGTAAAGGAGAAGAAGGCTGACATTGGTATTGCACTGGACGGCGACGGCGACAGGATTATCCTTGTGGATGAAAATGGGAATATCCTTAACGGCGACTATATTATGGCAATATGTGCAGCGCGGATGATTAAGGAAAATAAACTTGCAAAAAATACATTGGTAACAACTGTAATGAGCAATATGGGTCTTGATGAGGCAGTAAAAGCCGCAGGTGGAAATCTGGTAAAGGTTGGGGTGGGGGACAGATATGTGGTGGAAGAGATGCTCAGGGGCGGTTATAACCTTGGCGGTGAACAGTCGGGTCATATAATATTTTTAGACCATACAACAACAGGGGACGGCATTATATCTGCATTACAGGTTCTTTCAATAATGGTGAAAGAAGGGCAAAGGCTTTCAGAGTTATCTAAAATAATGTATTCGTTTCCACAGGTGCTTCTTAATATAAAGGTTAGAGAGAAAAAGCCAATGAAGGACATACCTGCTGTTTTAGAGAGGATTAAAGAGGTTGAAAATGGATTAGATGGCAGAGGCAGGGTGTTTGTAAGATATTCCGGCACAGAGCCTCTTGCAAGGGTTATGATAGAGGGCAAGGATGAAAAGGCAATCAAAGGGATGGCAGATTATATTGCAGAGGCAATAGAAAAAGAAATAGGATGTAACTCAAACCTTCAGGTTTGAGAAATCAAGGCTAATGCCTTGAGTTACATGGAGTAAAATAACCATCCATGGCTAGACTTTCAGTAAATGTTGACCATATTGCAACGGTGAGACAGGCAAGAGGGGGAACCTTCCCTGACCCTGTTACAGGTGCGATGATTGCAGAGATGTCAGGTGCAGACAGTATTACTGCCCATCTCCGTGAAGACAGGAGACATATTCAGGACAGGGATATAATCTTATTAAGAAAGATGGTTAAAACAGGATTGAATCTGGAAATGGCTGCAACCAAGGAGATGCAGAAGATTGCCATAGATATAAAGCCTGATATGGTAACAATCGTTCCTGAGAAAAGACAGGAGTTGACAACAGAAGGCGGTTTGGATGTAATTGCAAATAATTACTTAAAAAAATACATAAAAACATTGAGGGATAACGGTATAAAGGTAAATCTCTTTATAGACCCTGAACCTAAACAGATAAAGGCAGCCCATCTTGCAGGTGCAAGCGGGGTGGAGATACATACAGGCAGGTATGCTGAATGTAAGGGTGAAAAAGAGATAGCAGCAGAACTTGCAAATATTTACAATGCCTGCACTCTTGCAGCAAAACTCAAATTATCTGTTCATGCAGGACATGGACTTGATTATCATAATATCAAGATGGTGAGAGAGATAGATGAGATTGAGGAGTTTGCCATAGGTTTTTCAATCGTTGCAAGGGGTATGTTCGTTGGTATTGAGAGGGCAGTCAGAGAGATGAAGGAGTTGGTGAGATGATATACGGCATTGGTGTTGACATAGTCCATATCCCAAAATTCAATAAGGCAGTAGAAAAATGGGGTGATAGGTTCAAAGAGAGGGTTTTTACAAAAAGCGAACTGGAATACTGTAAAAATAAAGGCTTTTCTGAACAGCATCTAGCAGTTCGTTTTGCTGCAAAAGAGGCATTATTCAAGGCATTGGGGAAAGGGATGAACTTTACTGATATTGAGATAATAAATAACGAGGCTGGTAAACCTGAGTTGAACTTTAAATCTCCAATCTCAAATCTCAAATCCCACATAACCCTTTCCCATGATAAGGACTACTGTATTGCACAGGTAGTATTAGAAGATAGAAATCAAACACCAAGGTAAATCTTTCTTACCTCTGATTCCTTTATTTCCTGAGACCTTCCCTCTGCCTCTATCCTGCCCTCATGCATAATATAGGCATAATCAGAAAAGGCAAGGGAATATTCCGCATTCTGCTCAACCATTAGTATTGTCAAGCCGGTCTCTTTTTTCAATCTCTCTATAGCGGCAAAGACCTCTCTAACAAGTTTTGGGGCAAGCCCCTGACTTGGCTCATCAAGCATCATTAAGTTTGGTTTTGTCATAAGTCCGCGGGCTATGGTGAGCATCTGCTGTTCTCCGCCGCTGAGTGTCCCTGCCATCTGGTTTACTCTATTTTTAAGTACAGGAAATAGTGAAAAAATCTTTTCAACCTCAATTTTGAACTCTCTACTCTCATATCTAAACTTTCTTCTATATGCTCCGATAATCAAATTTTCACGGACGGTCATGCCGGTGAAGAGATGCTTGCCTTCTGGCACAAGTGTAATACCCATCTGAACCTTTTTATGCGGTGCTAAAAATGTGATATCTTCCCCTTTATAAAGTATGTTTCCGCTCCATGGTTTTATGGTTGCCATGATACTTCTTAAAAGGGTTGACTTACCGGCACCATTTGGTCCAAGAAGGGCAGTTATAGACCCATTCTCTACCTTGAGGTTTGCTCCCCAGAGAACCTGCATTGGTCCGTATCCTGATTCAAGGTTGTCTATCTTTAACATCTCCTGTTTCCTTTGATGGACGACCAAGGTATATATCTATTACTTTGGGATCATTTAATGCCTCTAAAGTGGCTGCATCTACAATCTTTCTGCCGTTGTGCATTACAATAACCCTTTTGGCAAATCCGGTTACAGCACGCATAATATGCTCAACCATAGAAACAACGGCTATCCCTTCTTCCCCTTTTACCTTTTTCAGGAGGTTTACTATCATGTCTATATCTTTAGGCGGCATCCCTGCCATAGATTCATCCATAAGAAGGAGTTTTGGTTTCATTGCAAGTGCCCTTGCAATCTCCATCATCTTCTTTTCTACAGGTGTGAGTTTTCCTGCTAATTTATCTCCATGTTCATAAAAACCGATTAAACGGAGATAATAGTCAGATATTGCCATGGCCTTATCAATGTTTACTTTTCCACTCAGTGTGCCGAACATTGCCCCTATTGCTACATTTTCTCTGACTGTTGCTGAACCGAAGGGTCTTGGTATCTGAAATGTCCTTCCTATGCCGAGATGCGACCTTTTATAGGTGGGGAGATTGGTGATGTCCCTGCCTTCAAAGATAATCCTTCCCCTGTCAGGTTTATACACACCGCTTATGATATTAAAAAGTGTCGTCTTGCCGCTGCCATTCGGACCGACTATTCCAATAGTCTCTCCGCAGTCTAGTTCCAGATTCACACTGTCAACTGCGGTAAGCCCCCCAAATCTTTTTGTAACACCTTCAAGGATTAAAAGCGGCATAATGTCCCTACACGATTACCCCTTCCATTCGTGTCCCTTTCAACCTGGTTTTCAATAGTCCGATAAATCCCTGCGGGAAAACAACGATTATGACTATGATAATAGGGGCAAGGATAAAGAGCTGCAATCCGGGAAATATAACACTCAGCCAGTATTTCAAAGAGGCGTATATAATCCCTCCTATTACAGGACCTAACAAGGTTCCTGTTCCTCCAAGAAGGACAATTACAATAGCCTCTACTGCATAGGTAATTTCAAATACATCTGCAGGAAAGACATATGTGAGTTTCAATGCCCATGCTGAAGCCCCAATCAAGCCGCCAAAGGATGCACTGGTTATAAATGCGATAATCTTGTATCGGGTTGTATTGATTCCCATAACCCTTGCAGCATCTTCATCCTCCCGAAGTGCGAGCAAGGCATAACCTATTCTGCTATTCAGGTAAAAGAAGGTAACAAATGCAGTTGATACAGCAATAATGTAAACAAAGGCATCTGCCCAAAATGTAGAAATATAATTTGCGCCATCTGCTCCAAATGCAGTCCTTAGTGCCTTTGAAATAATGATGCCTTCTGCCCCCCCCCATATCCTTGCACCCTCTATCAGGTATCTGAAACCCTCATTTACACCAATGGTAGCAATTGCAAAATATGCCCCGCGAAGCCTTAAGGCAATAGCACCTACAGCCGTAGAAAGGAGGGCAGACATAACAAGCCCTGCGATAAGTCCTATAGGTACTATCCCCCATCCCAGCCACTGGATATCATGAAGATTTGATATGGTGATAGCCATACCATAAGAACCCATTGCCAGAAAGGCAACATAACCAAAGTCCACATAACCTGTCATCCCAAGAAAGATATTGAATGCCTGCCCCAGTGCAGCGTAGAAGACGAGTAATGCCATTGGCTGCCACATACCCTTTACATCCATGCCAATTAAAAACAGAACCAGATAGATGGAAGACACAAGGATGAGTGGATAATATCTCCTCATTACGACCTCACATTGAAAAGCCCTGTTGGTTTGACAAGGAGGATGATGAGCAGGAGAAAAAATGCCAGAAACTGGGTCATGCTGAAGGGTTCAAACCCTGGTATCAAGCCAAAAAATATATATGAGCCGTTCTCAATAAGACCAAAGATAAAGCCTGCCCAGAAACCGCCCCACGGCGACATAAGTCCACCCATAACTGCTATGACAAATGCCTTGAGGGTATATATCCCACCCATATAGGGATTTATTCCTACAGGTATAAAGAGGGTGAGGAGTGTTCCACCGAGGACTGTTAAGCCTGTGCCTGTGGCAAAACTCAAGGCATATATACCTTTTACATTAATCCCGCAGACACTTGCCCCTTCGCTGTCTTCCATAACTGCCCTTACAGCTCGCCCTGATTTTGCCTTTTTGAACCAGAGATAGAGAACTATGGATATTACTATGCTGGAAATAAGGGCATATATCTTGCCAAGAGGGATAGTGGTTACAGAGAGGTTTATCCTTCCTATGTCCCAGTTAAAGCCTCTGTAGTCAGGTCCCCATAAAAATTTTGCACCCTCTTCAAGGAGAATACCAATTGCAAATGTGGCAAGGAGGGTGGTAAGTTCAGGGGCATGGGTTAGTCTTCTTATAATCAGATAAAAGAAGATGAAACCAAGAACCATGCCGCCTGCTAAAGCCACAGGAATAGAGATTATAGGGGAGAGATTAAGCAGGGTAAACATCCAGAAGGCTATATATGCCCCGACCATAACAAATGCCCCGTGCCCCACATTCACAATTCGCAAGACACCAAATATCAGGCTCAAACCCATGGTCATCATCCCATAAACAGAACCTAATATCACGCCGTGGATAAGATTTCCTGATAATATAAGAAGAAAGATGGACATATTGCTTTCCTGTATAAATCTATAAAGGCATTTATTTCCTTCCAGGACATGCTGCCACTGGGTAGCACGGTTTGGCAGTTTGTGCCTCTATAGGCCAGATGATTTCCTTCTCCCCATTCTGCCACTGGATAAGCACCATCTGATGTTTTATCTGTTTGCCTGTATCAGGGTCTATACCCCATTCGCCGTAGAATGGGACAAAATGGAGTCTATTCATGGCTGCCCTTACCTTATCAGTATCAAGGCTCTGTGCCGTCTCTATTGCCTTAACATAAACAAGAATGGATGCTATTGCATCAGCAGCATGGTACTCAGGGTCTGTGCCTTTTGATACCTTACGAAACTCATTAATAAACCACTCCTGAGTTGGACCAAAGTATCCTGAACCTATTGTCTTTGAAGTTTCAATGCCGAATCTGGCACCGATTTCCCAGTGAGATGGACCGAGGAAACCATTTGCCTGTTTGCCAAGTGCCTGAATGAATGCAGGCAGTGTTGGTGCAACAAGGATTGATGCTGCTTTAACATCAATCCCCATGTCTCCTATCTGTTTTGCCAGAAGTTGCCCATCAGCGAAGTGTCCGCCTGCAAGGAGGATATCTGGATTTTTTATCTTCATCTCAGTGAGGGCAGGGGTCATGTCCTTTGCCTCTGCTGGATAGGTTCTTTCAAATACTATCTCAAAACCATTCTTTTTTATATATTCCTTTGCCCCATCCATAACAGTGCGTGAAAATTCATCATCTTTAAAGAAAAGGGCAACCTTTCTGGCATTCGGGTCTATTGACCTTACCATATCAAGGGCAGATAACTGGTATCTTGAACCGATGCCTATGGTCTGCACAGCATACCTGTATCCTTGTTCAAATATGCGGTCGCCTGCACCGCCATGAGACATATAAAGGGCTTTGTATTTCTCGGCAATAGGTGCACCAGCAATGGTCAGACCCGAGGAATATGGGGCAAGAAGGAATTTTACACTATCCACAGTAATTAGCCTTTCAAGAAGACTGGTTACACTCTCCTTTTTTGATTCATCGTCATAATATTTATACCTTATTGGAATCTTCTTACCCCCTATCTTGACACCGCCATAAACCTCATTAACCCACCTCTCGGCTATCTGAAAACCCCAGAAGCCCTGCTGCCCTTCTTTTGCAAACTTTCCGGTCATGCTTATAGGACCGCCGACAACTATCTCTTTTGGCAATTCGTCCCCTGCCACGGCATGCATAGATGGCAAGCAGATTACCGCAATTGCGGCAAGTAAAATTGTTATTAACCAACTTTTTTTATTCATTGTAGTGCCCTCCTTTCTACTATTAAGTTTAAAATCTATTTAACCCAAAAAATGCATTGGTTTTCCTTTATATCATGTGTATATCTGTTGTGTAAATAAATAAAACTAACCGTAAAATTGTCCGCTGCCTCGTCTGACAGGCAACTTGCCTGCCTGTGCCGTTGGCACGGCAGACAGGCAGGTTTCCCCAAAAATCAAAGTCTATTTTTGGGACTAATTACAAAGGTCAACTTTTTGCAGTTTCTAATTGACTACCATAATCTTTTTTCATAAACTTCCATTGTTTTAAAAGAAATATTATATCTGGAGGGCAAATCTAATGGATACACAAAATCAATTCCGCTGGTGGCACAAGGGGGATTTAGACGGTTTTTTTG
Organism: Deltaproteobacteria bacterium; assembly: GCA_016223005.1. Taxonomy (NCBI): domain Bacteria; kingdom Pseudomonadati; phylum Myxococcota; class Myxococcia; species Deltaproteobacteria bacterium. The sequence goes on from JACRPW010000102.1 coordinate 27,737, forward strand.
GGCTTTTTGTTGACAATCTCATCCAGTTGATTTTAATAGTTGTGCTTTGCGGCGCTATTTTAAAGATGCCGGGGGAACTTGTCTATGGCAGGATACTCCCCGGTGTTGCAGTAAGCCTCCTAATCGGCAACATATTTTATGCATTCCAAGCGCGCGCCTTATCACACCGCACAGGACAGGCAAATGTAACAGCGCTCCCATACGGCGTTAACACGGTCTCTCTTTTTGCATACATCCTTTTTGTTATGAAGCCTGTTGTTGAGCAGACAAATGATATTGAACTTGCATGGCGCATCGGTTTGGCAGCGTGTCTCGGCTCCGGCATAATAGAATTTGGAGGCGCATTCATAGCAGGATGGGTAAAACGCACTACACCAAGGGCTGCCCTTCTTACGACATTGGCTGGCATTGCAATAACATTTATATCAATGGACTTCTGCTTCCGCATATTTGCCGACCCGCTTGTCGGCTTTGCGCCGCTTGCATTTATATTCATCCAATACATTGGAAGGATTTATCTGCCTAAAAAAATCCCTGCTGGTCTTGTGGCAGTTGTCAGCGGGACAATTCTGGCATGGCTGCTTGGAAGGATGAACAGCGATGCGCTCGTAAATGCAATGAATATCCAGTTGCAGATTCCAAACCTCTACATATTTGATTTGATGAGTGCGGTAACCTCGTCTTGCATGATTGCATTTCTGCCTGTAATCATACCAATGGGTCTATTCAATCTTTTGGGTTCTCTGCAAAACCTTGAGAGCGCTGAGGCTGCTGGAGACAAATACCCTGTTAAGAGTTCGCTTGCAGTAAACGGCATAGGGACAATTGCTGCTGCTGCATTCGGAAGCGCATTTCCAACAACCATTTACATCGGACATCCCGGATGGAAGGCAATGGGCGCAGGCGCAGGTTATTCTGTTGCAAACGGCGTTATCATAACATGTCTCTGCCTTCTTGGGCTTGTAGGTTTTGCAAGTTCCCTCGTGCCTATTGAGGCAGGCGCTGCAATACTTTTATGGATAGGCGTTACAATTGCAGCGCAGGCGTTTCAGGCAACGCCAAGCAACCATGCCCCGGCAGTGGTAGTCGGTTTCTTTCCTGCTATGGCTGCATGGGGGCTTTTGATGCTTGAAAGCGGACTCCGCGCAGCAGGGACGAACATCGGGGCTGTAGGGCTTCAATCCCTTGCAATACAATTGCCCATTGCCGGACTTATTTCTCTGGAGAGGGGCTTTATTTTTACATCAATGATATTGGCTGCCATGACAGTCGCCTTGATTGAAAAACATTACCGCGCTGCTGTCGGCTGGGCGCTTACTGCCGCCATAGCAAGCGCAACAGGCATTATGCACGGCTACAAAATCGCTGACGGCGCAATAGTAAATGCCTATGGCCCGTCATACACATGGCATTTTGTTCTGGGTTATTTGGGAATAGCGGTTATATTTTTAATACTGGGTTTAAGGGAAGCAAGACAGGAAAAGGGAATTTTCAGCGAGAGGACTCACCGAAATATCGAAAATAAATAAATGTAAATGAGCAAAATGTCAAATTGTAAACAGTCAGTTGTAGGGCAGGCTGTGCCCGCCATTTAGCTATTATCAATATATTGGTGGGCGCAGCCCACAAGGCTGTCGTATTTTTCCCTTGACACCTGCCGGAGGTTTTGAGTAATATTCTATCCGTCTTGCCAGTAACAGCATGTAGTCGCCAATTGATTTTTCCAGGAGACTCTATATGGCACACGGCTTGCAAGTCAACTATAACGCTATTTATTGATAGCGTCTTAATCAAACGGCTTTTCTTGCAGTGATGCGGGAAAGGCCGTTTTTGTTTTGCGGTGGGAATCAAAGAGAAATATGTTGGGGGTAAGGGGACAGTTGTCCCGGTTATTGTTTTTTTATTCGGGACTAATATTCCTAATTAGATGTTAATGGATTAGCCCCGTTCAGATAATAACTCGTTCTCCCTTCGCTCCGCTCAGGGAGAACGCCGCGCGGATCAAGGATCCGCTGGCTGGCCTCCGCTTCGCTACGGGAAAACCAGGGGCACGAAACCGACCGCTTCGCGGCGGCTCAGCCCCGCGTTATGCGTAAATAAACCATCAGGAGGCTAACATGGCAAAGAAAAAAGTATTCATCAGTTTTGACTTCGACAATGACAACACGCTAAAAGAATTCATTGTTGGGCAAGCAAAGCTTGCTGACTCTCCATTTGAGGTTAGCGATCATTCATTGAAAGAGGCTAAGCCAGAAAAAGACTGGCTTGACCATGCTACACGTGCAATAGGGCGTGCCGATATTTTTATAATTATGCTTGGCTCTAAAACTAAAAATGCCAGTGGTGTATTAAAAGAGCTGAAGGTTGCAATCGATAAGGATAAAACCAAGTTCCAGATAATTGGTTACCGAGATGGAAGTTCAGATTGGGCAGTGCCCGGCGGCGGTAGAACTTATAGTTGGAACTGGGAAAATTTAAAAAAACTACTTGGGTAATATATTTCATGGATAAAGTTGATTTTGAATCTGGAGCAGTACAAAGCTACCTTGGCATCCTTCAAGGCGTAATAAATAGGCTGGCTACAAATAGTGCTGGTTGTAAAACATGGTGTATAACAATTGTTTCTGCAATTGTGGTAATAATTGCAGATAAACCCAACCCATCCTATGTATGGGTTTCTTTGGTTCCCATATTGCTTTTTTTGTTCTTAGATTCCTACTACCTTGGACTTGAGCAAAGATTTAGAGATGTTTATAACGTATTTATTAAAAAGCTTCATTCTGGAAATGCCACTATTGAAGATGTATATATCGTAAATCCAGGTGGAGGCTTTTGTGTGACAGCAAACTCTACTGGCAAAGCCATGCTATCTCTTTCCATTTGGCCATTTTATTGTCTACTCGTGGTAATGCTTGGAGTTATTTATAAATTTGTTCTGTAAAAAACGCATAACAAGTCATTGGAGTGAACGAGTGCCACAAGACGCTTTTTTAGGTAGCCGTGTAGGTTGGGTTGATCTTTGCGAAACCCAACAAACCATTGCAATAAATCGTTGGGTTGAAAAACGCAACCTAACCTACGCACTACAAAGGAATTGAAAAAATCTTATTTAAGCGAGTGACTAATGTTTGGTTTTATTCACAGATTATACATTGAACACATTGATGATGATAAAAATCCGTTAATCTATCTTCAACTCTGCGTCCTTTATAGAAAAACTGGTGTTTACAAGGCAGGTAAATCATACATGATCCGGAGCAAGACTAAGACTGATTGTTTATCGAAATTTCAAGAATTAAGACGTTTAGAAAACATCATCCCGAATCCTAACGATCCAACTCCATTTACGATTTCTTACGGCTCATACACAATAAAGCGGCATAAAGAATGGTATTCTGACGCCTTGAGTAGATACGTTCACACACTAACGAAACTTGATGACGCTTTCTATTATATAACAGATTTGGATGAAAAAATATCATACCTTGAATATAAACTCCTTCAGTTAAGACCAGATTTGAGATCTATATTAGAGTCAACTGAGGTTGTATTTATCTCCAGATGAAAACTAAAGGGGACACCCATTAAAATGCCCTCTGTCAAGAGCAAGCAGGGTGGGTTGCGCCCTTCATTTAGGTTTTGCCGCAATTTTGTGCTATCATTGCAAAAAGATATAAAGTGAGGTGAGAAAATGAAAACAAATTTAAAAATGATTTATTGGAAAGGTGAAAAATTCTGGGTGGGAAAGATTCTTGAACACCCTGAAATAATGACTCAAGGCAAGACCCTGCAAGAACTTGAGGAAAACATGAAAGACGCATATATGCTTATGACAATGGAGGATGTCCCCGAAAAGCATAAGGTCAAAGAACTCTCCCTTGCTGTATGAAAAGAAAAGACTTGCTTAAAAAGTTAAATGATTCTGGATGCATTCTCATTAGACATGGAAGCCGCCACGACTTATACAAAAATCCTACCACAGGGAAAAAGCAGCCGGTTCCAAGGCATAATGAAATAGACGAAAACCTTGCGAAGCATATAATAAAAGAATTGACATAACAAGAAAATCCAGCGGATGGCTTACAGCCACCGCTGATTTCAGACGTTCTCCCTTCGCTCCGCGTTAGTCGCCATCTATAGAAGTGCTGACAGACAGGGAGAAAGTACATGGAAATAATCTCAAAATTGCTGAATCCGAATCTGGACAGCGTTGAAAAGATTGGGTGGATGGCTGCTATAGTCCTATCCTTATATTA